>JAFUWR010000302.1 GCA_017471125.1 Clostridia bacterium
CCGCCAGACCGGCCTGCTCCCCGGCACCCCTGTGGCCATCGGCGGCGGCGACGGCGCCTGCACCACCCGGGGCTCCGGCGTGTCCGAGCCGGGCAGCGCCTACTGCTACATCGGCTCCAGCGCCTGGGTGGCCCAGCTCATCGACCGGCCCATCCTCGACCCCAAGGCCCGCATCTTCAACTGGGTGGACATGAACGGCGTGGACTACCACGTCTGCGGCACCGTCCAGTGCGGCGCGGCGGCCTTTGACTGGTGCTCCAAGAATCTGCTGGGCGGCAACGACCAGACCGCCGACATCTCCATCGTCGAGAACATGGCCCGGCAGATCCGGCCCGGCGCGGAGGGCGTCATGTTCCTGCCCACGCTGATGGGCTGGCGCACGCCCTACTGGGACCCCAACACCAAGGGCTGCCTGTTGGGCTTCTCCCTGTATCACGATCGGCGGCACATCGCCCGCGCCGTGTACGAGGGCATCGCCTTCGCGCTCAACGCTGTGGCCGAGGTCATGGCAGAATGCGACGCGCCCGTGCGCTCGCTGATGCTCACCGGCGGCGGCGCGCGCAGCGGACTGTGGCCGGACATGATCGCGTCCATCTTCGGGCTGACCGCCCAGGTCCACAAAATGCCCGGCGAGTCCACCTCCCTGGGCGCGGCCATCGCCGCGGGCGTGGGCGTGGGGCTGTTCAACGACTACTCCGACGCCGCCAGCATGGTCACCGCCCGGTCCACCCACCCCGTCAATCCCCAGTGGCAGGCGGCGTATAAAGAGATCTACGCCATCTACGCCGACATCTACGAGCGCGTGAAGCCGCTGAACGACCGCATCGCGGCGCTGAAATTTGACTAAACGGAGATTTTCATGAGCGAACAAACCGCCAGCGCCCTGCGCGCATGGTTCCGGCGCGTGGAGCCCCTCTATCCCGAGCTGTTCAACACCGCCCACGTCATCTGCGGCAGCTACGACCAGGCCGAGGACGCCCTGCGCGGCGCGATACTGGAGGTCTGGGCGGACAGCGCCGAGGGCGGCATGGGCTTTCGGGAGAAGCTGCGCGGCGCGGTGCGGGAGGAGGCCCTGCGGCTGTCCGGGGAGGACGCCGGGGAGTACACCTGGCCGGGCTTCACGGACACCGGCGACGACGACATGCTGGGCCTCATCTGCCGGGAGGACCCGGAGACCCAGCGCTTCCTGATGCTGCGCCACGGCGTGGGCATGTCCCCCGGCCGCATCTCGGTGGTCACGGGCCTGCCGGTGAGCCTGGTGCGCAACACCTTGAGCCGCTTCGAGAGCCGATGCCGTCGGCGGCTGCCCGCCCGGGAGCGGGGCCGCTTCGACGCGCTGATGGCCCGGGCCGCGAAGCGGCAGCTTGCCTCCCGCGACGGCATCCCCCACCCCGCGGCGGTGTACCGGGCCTTCGAGTCCGAGGCCTCCAACCTCCGCGCCCCGACCCATACGGTGTCGAAGATCGTCTATCACCTGCTGGTGCTGGTGATGGCGCTGGTCTGCGCGGCGCTGTTCTGGCTGTTCGCCGTGCTGGTGCAGCCGCCCACCCTCCAGGAGCAGACTCCGGAGCCCACCGCCGAGGCCGCGTTCCAGATCGAGACCACCTACGAAAGCGAATCGCCCGCGTGACGCGGGCGATCCTTTTATCCGTCATTCGTGGCGCTCGTCCAGCGGCGAGAAGGGAAACTGGTTCGAGCCGTCCTGCCACAGGCGCTCGATGTTGTAGTACTGCCGCTCCTCGGGGTGGAAGATGTGCACGATCACGCTGGCGTAGTCCAGCACGATCCACTTGGCGTTGTTGCCGCCCTCCTTGCGCCGGGGCAGGATGTCCTGCTCGGCCAACTGGTCCTCCACATCCTCGGCCAGGGTGTGCACCGACTGGATGTTGCGGCCGCTGGCCACGACGAAGAAATCCGTGATGGAGGTCAAGTGCCCCACTTCCAGTATCTGTATGTCCGTCGCGCCCTTCTTGTCCAGTATTTCCGCGATCCTGTTTGCCAGCGCCTTCGCTTCCATCATGTTGCTTCGCCTCCTGATAGTATTGAGATGGTCCTGGGATGCGGCTGCTTGCCGCGTGAGATGAGATAGTCCGTCGAATATTTCGCGCTCATGCGCATCGCCTCGAATATGTCCGTCTCCGCCGCCTCGCGGACCTCCTTGAGCCCCGGGAACGGCTTGCGCCCCGGCTCGATGAAGTCGGCCACGTAGATGAGGGCGTCCATGGCCGTCATGTCCGGCCCGCCCAGGGTGTGGCGGCGGATGGCCTGCAATATGGCCGGGTCCCGCACGCCGAAGTCCCGCTTCGCCAGCGCCATGCCCGCGGGCGCGTGCAGCACCGGCTCCGATTCCAGCTCCTGTTCGTCGATCTCGGGCGCCTCGGCCTTGACCAGCCTGACCATCTCCCCGTAGGGCAGGGACTTGGCGCAGTCGTGCAGCAGGCCCGCCAGCCGCGCCCGGTGGGGATCGACGCCGAAGCGCGCGGCCAGGCGCTCGGCGGTGTCCGCCACGCCCAGCGTGTGGTGGTAGCGGTGGACGGTCAGCGTCCTTTGGAGCCGCTCCAGTATGGCCGGCTCGTCCATCGCGCAGAGGTACAGGCCCCTTTCGCGGATGTAGTCCGCCACGTCCCGCCCGACCAGGTCGGCCACGTCGCGCCCCTCGGCCACCCCCTGCCGCGCCATGCCGGAGGAGATGTCCATGCCCTCGATGTCCGTCACAACGATGTCCGCGCCGCGCCTGCGCAGCGCCTTCGCTTTCTGGACGGCGGCGTCCCGGTCCCACCCCGGGCGTCCGATGACCGCGAAGGTCGTCAGCTTCACGATCTCGTCGAAGCCCCGCTACTTGTCCAGGCTGTCCAGCGCGTCCGCGCCCAGGAGGTAGACCCACTGGTCGCCGGGGCGCCGGGCCTTGAGCGCCCGCAGGGTGTCCACGGTGTAGGTGTCGCCGGGACGCGCGACCTCCATGTCGCAGGGCACAAGCCCCTCGACGCCCGCGCAGGCCAGCTCGACCATCCGCATGCGGTCCTCCCGCCCGGCCCGGCAGCGCTTGTAGGGCGGGTCGCCCGCGGGCAGCGTCAGCACCTCGTCCAGCTCCAAGCCCTCGAGCGCCGCCCGCGCCGCCGCCACGTGTCCCAGGTGGATCGGGTCGAACGCGCCGCCCAGTATGCCCACTCTCATGTCGCAACACCGCCCTTCTCATGGTTCCCTGATACCATTATAACACATTTTATCTTTACAATCTACTATAAAATCAGATTTCATGGAAAGTTGATTGATTAAACATGCAAATGCCTGTATAATGGACGAAATGAGGTGATTCGACGTGTTCATAGCGTCTGACTGGAAGGATTACGAGGTCATCGACACCGGCGACGGCGAGAAGCTGGAGCGCTGGCGGGACGTGATACTGCGCCGCCCGGACCCGCAGGCCATCTGGCCGAAGCAGAGCCCGCGGCTGTGGGACAAGGCGGACGCCTGGTATCACCGCTCCACCAAGGGCGGCGGCGAGTGGGAGTTCTTCAAAAAGCTGCCCGACCGCTGGACGGTGCGCTACGGGGACCTGTCGTTCTACGTGCGGCCCACGGGCTTCAAGCACACGGGGCTGTTCCCCGAGCAGGCGGTGAACTGGGACTGGATGGCGGGCCTCATCCGCAAGGCCGGACGCCCGATCCGGGTGCTCAACCTGTTCGGCTACACGGGCGGGGCGACCTGCGCCTGCGCGCTGGCCGGGGCGAAGGTGACCCACGTAGACGCCGCCAAGGGCATGGTCCAGTGGGCCGGGGAAAACCGCAAGCTGTCCGGGATCGACGAGACGTCCGTTCGGTGGATCATCGACGACGCGCTCAAGTTCGTCCAGCGGGAGGCCCGCCGGGGCAACGCCTACGAGGGCATCCTGATGGACCCGCCCAGCTACGGCCGCGGCCCGGGCGGTGAGGTCTGGAAGCTGGAGAACGAGCTCTACGGCCTGGTGGCCGCCTGCGAGAAGGTGCTGGCCGAGGACGCGCTGTTCATGCTCATCAACAGCTACACCACCGGCCTCCAGCCCGCCGTGCTGAACAACATGCTCACCATGACCGCCGCCCGCAGCCGGGGCGGGAAGGTCGCCGCCGACGAGATCGTGCTGCCCGTCGCCGAGGGCGGCGTGCTGCCCTGCGGCGCGTCGGGGCGGTGGGAACAGCGATGAACTACAAGACCCTGCCCGAGGGCTATCGCTTCGCGGGCCTGATGGACTTCACCCGCAACCGCAAGCAGATCCTGGCGGTGTTCAAGCTGGCAGTCATCCTGCTTATCGTGTTCTTTGTGATCGGGCTGATCGCCGTGCCGCCGAAGCTATCGTGGCGCGGGTTTTTGGAGACCTGGTACCTGTGGGTTTCGGCGGCGCTGATGTGGCTCATATACATCCCTCTTCACGAGTTGACCCACGGCGTCGCCATGTACGCGCTGTCCGGGGTGAAGCCCACCTACGGCATCAGGCTCCCCTACGCCTACGCGGGCAGCACGGTGTGGTTCGACCGCAAAAGCCACATCGTCACGGCGCTGGCCCCGGTCATAATATGGGGCGTCGTGTTGCAAATACTCATACATGTCCTGCCCCGCCTGTGGTTCTGGCCGCTGTGGCTGACACAACTGTCAAACCTGTCCGGCTCCGCGGGCGACATCTACTGCGTCCATTATCTCGCGCGCATGGACGGCGATATACTGATCCGCGACGACGGCACGCGCATGCGCGTCATGAGGAAGATCGAACAATGATACTACTGACCCTTCAGAACATCAACAAGAGCTTCGTGATGAACGAGGTGCTGCGCGACGTGAACCTGTCGCTGGCCCAGGGGTCCCGGATGGGGCTGGTCGGCGTCAACGGCTCGGGCAAGTCCACGCTGTTTCGCATCATCGCCGGGCAGATGGAGCCGGACTCCGGCACGCTGTCCCTGATGAAGGGCGCGCGGGTGGGCATGCTGACCCAGGACGCGGACATCCAGTCCGACCTGACCATCCAGGAGGAATTGGAGCGGGTGTTCGAGCCGGTGCGGGAGATGGAGGCGCGGCTTCGGGACATGGAGGCCAAAATGGCCGAGGTCCACGACGACCCGGCGGCCTTCAAGCAGCTTTCAGACGCCTATTCCCGCCTCATGAGCCGCTTTGAGGACGCGGGCGGGTACGAGTGGCCCAGCCGCATACAGGGCGTGCTGGCCGGCCTGGGCTTCGCCAGGGGGCGCGAGACCCAGCCCGCGCGGCTGCTGTCCGGCGGCGAAAAGACCCGGCTGTGCCTGGCCCGGCTGCTGCTGACCCAGCCGGAGCTGTTGATGCTGGACGAGCCGACCAACCATCTGGACCTAAAGAGCACCCAATGGCTCGAGGACACGCTGAAAAAGTACCGCGGCACGGTGCTGGTCATCAGCCACGACCGCTATTTCCTCAATGCCGTCTGCGACTGCATGGCGGAGCTGTCCATGCGCAGGCTCACCCAGTACACCGGCAACTACGACCAGTTCGCCGTCCAGCGGCAGGCCAATATCGAGCGCCAGTTGAAGGAATACAAGCTCCAGCAGGCCGAGATCGCGCGGCAGGAGGCCATCATCGCCCGGTACCGCATGTACAACCGGGAGAAGTCCATCAAGGCCGCGGAGAGCCGGGAGCGGCGCTTGGAGAAGCTCGAACGCATCGAGAAGCCCGTCAGCGAGCAGAGGGTGCGGTTCAACTTCCAGGCCCGGCGGCGCACCGGCGACGACGTGCTGATGGTGAAGCAGCTTCAAAAGGGCTTCGAGGGGCGCGTGCTGTTCGAGGGGCTGGACCTGCACCTGCGGGCCGGGGACCGGGTGGCCATCATCGGGCCGAACGGCGTCGGCAAATCGACGCTTCTCAACATCATCGCGGGCAAGCTGGCCCCCGACAAGGGCAACGTCATCTTCGGCTCCAACGTGGACGTGGGCTACTACGACCAGCAGCAGGCCCAGCTCCATCCGGAAAAGGACGTATTGAACGAGATCTGGGACGACTTCCCCCGCCTCGAGGTGGACCGCGTGCGCGGCGTGCTGGCGCTGTTTTTGCTGACCGGCGACGACGTGTTCCAGCGGGTGGGCACCCTCTCCGGCGGCGAGCGCGGGCGCGTGGCGCTGGCGAAGCTGATGCTCAAGCAGGACAACCTGCTGCTGCTGGACGAGCCGACGAACCACCTGGACATGGACAGCCGGGAGGTCCTGGAGGCCGCGCTGGACGACTTCGACGGCACGCTGCTGACCGTCAGCCACGACCGCTACTTCATCAACAAGGTGGCGACCCGGGTCGTCGAGATGACGCCGGACGGCGCGCGGGAGTACCTCGGCAACTACGACAACTATTTGGAAAAGAAGCGCCTCGAGGAGGCCGGGATCGAGGAGGCCGCGCAGGCGGGCGTCACCCGGACCCAGCTCGACAAGGAGAAGCGCCTGAAGCGGCTCCAAAAGGAGTCGGCCAAGGCGTTGAAGCAAAAGCTCCAGCAGGCCGAGGCCGACATCGCAAGGACCGAGGAATTGATCGCGCAGTTGGAGGCGGACATGGGCAGGCCGGAGATTTATTCAAACCCCGCCGAGTCCACCCGCGTGGCGAAGGAGCACCGGGAGGCGCAGGCCAGGCTCGACGCGCTCTACGAGGAATGGGAGGCGCTTTCGGAGGCCTCGTCATGAAAAACACGCCGGGACGGTCGATGGCCGTCCCGGCGTTTCTTTGGTCATTCCTCTTCTTCCTCCTCGGGAAGCTCGGCGTCGTGATACACGTTCTCGGTGTCGTCGTATTCCTCCAGCCAGTCCAGCAGCCGGGTCACCTTCTGCACGCTCTCCTCGTCGGGCAGGGCGGTGGTGGTGGTGGGGATCATGGCGCGCTCGGCGGACAGGAAGGTGCAGCCCGCGGCCTCGAGGTTGTCGCGCACGGTGGAGAAGTCGTTGGGGTCGGTGTAGATGACCGCGCTCTCCTCGCCGTACTCCACGTCGTCCGCGCCGGCGTCCAGGGCCAGCATGGTCAGCTCGTCCTCGTCCATGCCCTTGGCGTTGTCGATCTCGATGACGCCCTTGCGCTCGAACTTCCAGGACACGCAGCCCGACGCGCCCAGGGAGCCGCCGCACTTGTCGAAGATGTGGCGCACCTCGCTGGCGGTGCGGTTCAGGTTGTCGGTGACGATCTCCACGATCACGGCTACGCCGCAGGGCGCGTAGCCCTCGTAGGTGACCTCCTTGTAGTTGGTGGCGTCGCCCTCGCCCGCGGCCTTCTTGATGGAGCGCTGGATGTTGTCGTTGGGCATGTTCGCCGCCTTCGCCTTGGCGATGACGTCCTTGAGCTTGCTGTTCAGCGCGGGATCGGCGCTGCCGCCGGTCTTGACGGCGATCACGATCTCGCGGCCGATCTTGGTGAATATCTTGCCCTTCGCGGCGTCCGTCTTGGCTTTCTTATTTTTGATGGTTGACCATTTGTTATGTCCTGACATGGACAATCCCTCCCAGTACACTAATGGATATATCATAACACAAAGAGGCTGGAATCGTCAAGAAAAACCACGTATAATTATTTTAATTTTAGGGATTAGGGATTAGGGAATAGGGATCAGGATACAGGAGGCGGTTTGGATGGCGACGGTGACGGGCATCGAGATCGAGCGGGGCATGGTCGGCGTGTACGTGGACGGGACGCTCACGCAGCGGCTTCGCAAGGCGCACTTTATAAAGTGCCCGCTTCAGGAGGGCGACGAGGTCGATGTGGAGCGGTGGATCGACCGGGTGGCCGCCGCGCAGTTCGACGACGCCTGGGAGGCCGCGCTGAACAGCCTGGACGTGTGCGCCCGCACGGAGCGGGAGCTTCGGCGGTCCCTCGCGCGGCGGGGCTACGTAGAGCCCGCCGTGGACGCGGTGATGGAACGGCTTCGAGAGGTCGGCCTCATCGACGACGCCCGCTACGCCGAGCGGATGGCTGAGCTCCAATCCAGGAAGCCCGTGGGCGTGTACGCCTTCAAGCGCAAGCTGATGGCCAAGGGCGTGTCCGAGGACGCCGCCGCCCAGGCCCTCGAGGCCTTCGACGACGAACAGCAGCAGGCCGCGTGCCTCGAGGCCGCAAAGAAGCTCTGGCGCAAATATGAGGCCCTACCCCCGCGCGAGGGTCGGGCCAAGCTCTCCCAGGCCCTCGCGAGAAGGGGGTTCGGGTGGGAGAGCATCGAAAGCGCGATTGATCAGCTCTGCGATTGAGCGATCTTATCCTCCGTCTCCTGCCGTATCGCTTCTCGCAGAGCTATCAGTTCCTCCGAGAAGGTGACCTTGTCGTAGGCGTAAGTGCGGTTCAGTTCGTACTCGTGCGGCTCCCAGGTGGCGATGTCGGACTCGTTGTGCTGTATCACCGCCTCGAGGCTGTCCATCGCCTTGTAGATCCTGGCCTCCAGCGTCTGTCTGGCGGCCATTTCTTCATATAAGGCGCGCATCTCGCCGCGGAAGGGCTCGGGCAGGGTGCCCACCCAGCGGTCGAGCAGCGCCTCCTCCTTCGCCTCGTCCCCCTCGGTCTTGAGGAACGTGGGGATGTCGCCGGTGAAGCACTCGCCCAGGTCGTGGATGAGGCACATCTTGTAGACCTTCTCCATGTCCGCCTCGGGGAACAGGTCGGAGACGAAATAGGCCATCAGCGTCATGCGCCAGCTATGCTCGGCGACGCTCTCCCGGCGGCCGCCGGAGGTGTAACAGTGGCGCGGGGTGTCCTTCAAACGCTCCGCCACGTGTAAGGCGCTCAACAGCGCTTCGGGCTTCATGCTCATTCCTCCCATGTGGTCTTGTAGGGCTTGCCGCAGCTCATCTTCCCCTCGGGGCAGGGTCCGTAGACGCAGCTCGGGCCGACGCGGCTGAACACCGCGGGCGCATCCGCCTTCAACAATTCAAGCATCCGCCACGCCACGCCCCGTATCTCCCACTGGGCGCGGCGGCAGCTCCGCAGCTTCATGAAGTGGATGAGTTCGCGCAGGTTCATCGACAGCAGCAGGTCCAGCTGGTGCCCGCTCAGGGCGAAGTACGACAGCATCTCCATCGCCAGGCCCGACGCCCGCGCCGCCTCGGCCTGGGCCGCGAAGGCGCGGCGGTAGACGGCCTCGGCTTCGGGGATGGCCTGCACCGTCTCGGGCAGCACGTAGTCCCCGTCGGCCAGTGCCCGCGCCACCGGCGGCACCAGCAGCGACAGCATGCGATGCCGGGTGAAGTGGGTCACGCAGGCCAGCGACACGCGCTCGATCTTAAACGTGTAGTGCAGCGGCTCAAGCTCCCGGGGCCGCGCGTCGGTGAACATCTGGTAGTAGGCGCGTTTATCGTCCGTTCGGAACCGGCCCGTGAAGCCGCAGACCGCGTCCAGGAAGCCCTCGGTGTCCCGCGGCGCGTCGAGCAGCACGGCGTCGCCGGTCCGGTCGGTGCCCGTCGCGACGGCCTCGGGCATGGGCAGCGGCGAATAGCGGGGATAGCGGGCGGCCTCCTTGTCGATGACGCCGGGATAGAGCCGGTCGAACTGTTCCTTCAACTGACGGCCCAGCGCCTCGATCTCCACAAAGCCCTTCCCCCGCCCGTACAGCATCGCGCACACCAGCCCGATCAGCTCCCGGGCGTTGACGGTCATGAAGAAATTGCTCCGCAGGCAGTAGGGCAGCACGAACCGGGCGTCCTCCTTGGGCACGCCAAGCTCCATGAGTTTCTTGTAATCGTCGAACCGCGCGGCCATCGCGGCGTCATAGACAGACTTCTGGTCGTCCGTCAGCCCGTCGGGACAGACCCAGCCCGCTTCGCCGAAGTCCACGTACCGCCGGGACTTCACCGTGAAGGAAGCCAGCCGGCACTCGATGACGAACTGCTCCACCAGCACGGACACGTCGTTGAACGCGATGTTGAACGTCTGGTGCTCGATGACGGACTTGTGGCCCGAGGACAGCACCTTGTTGAGCAGGTTCAGGTCCTTTTCGTCCCCCAGGCTCTTTGCGTAGATCTCCATCGCCGTACCCTGCTGGGTGGACATGCGGGCCGCGGACGCCGCGGCGCGCAGGGCCTCGGCGTTGTCGTTGATGATGATCGCCCTCGATCGCTCCATTTGATGACCTCCCATCGCGTCTGTTGTCCCCATTATAGCATACCTATGTTAAATGTTACAAGACCCCCAACCATTTGCCCCGGCCGCGCATCTAACGGGCGTACCGGTACGACGGAGGCGATGCGATTTGACGCGAACGGACTTTACCCAGCGCGTGCGGGCCTGCGAGCGCAGGCTGTACCGCGTGGCCCGCACGATGCTGTCCTGCGACGCGGACTGCGAGGACGCGGTGCAGGAGGCGCTGCTCAAGGCCTGGGCGGGGCTTCGGGGACTGAGGACGGACGAATACTTCGAGACGTGGCTGATCAGGATACTCATCAATACCTGCAAGGCCATGTACCGACATCGCCGCCCCACGTCTCCCCTGCCCGAGGACGTCCCGGCTTGTGACGGCGATGACCATACGGTCCACCGCGCGCTGATGGCCCTGCCGCCCAGGACCCGCGTCGCCATGGAATTATACTACATCGAGGGCTACGGCGTCAGGGACTGCGCCCGGCTGCTGCGCGTGCCCGAGGGCACCGTCAAGTGGCGGCTGAGCCAGGGGCGAAAGCAGCTCAAGGACGCCATCGGAGAGGAGGACTTGCCATGAAGCGGTGGGACGACCCGTTCCCCGGGACGCCGGAGGGCTTCCATCTCCGGGTGGAGGCGACCCTGCGCCAACTGGAGGAACATGATATGGACAAAAAGAGAGTTTTCAACAAGACGGTCGTTTTAGCGGCGGTCATCGCCGCGCTGATCGCGGTCACGGCGGTGGCCGCGGTGGTGGGCAACACGCGCCTGAAGGACGCCCTGACCGCCAACGGCGCGGTGGAGGTGGCCGGGCTGGTGGCGGAGGCGCACCTGACCGGCGGCGCGGAGGGCTTTCGGTTCTCCGTGGACGAGATCATCTGGGAGGACGACGATTTATACATGACCTGCTCCGTGGCCGTGCCCGAGGGCGGGAAATACCTGGTGGGCCTGTACACGCCCACGCTGAACGGCGAAAAGCTGGCCTACGACGCCAAGGGCTGGACCTCGCCCAAGTTCTGCGACCAGGAGACGCCCGCCCTGCTGCTGTACGGCGGCGCGTACCCCGACCACAGCACGGAGCTTTTGACCTTCGCGGTGGACCCGGCCCTGCGGGAGCGGCGCGACAATCAACTGCGGTTCAAAGCCGTGCTCCTTGAAACGGACGAGGCATTCGCGGGCACGGAGGACTTCGGCGGCCTGCTGGACCCGCCCGCCTTTATATCGGACGTGTCCATCGACGCGCTGGTGGCCGACGGCCGCGCCGCGGTGGTGACGGAGAGCGATATCGACGCGGCGCTGGACACCTCGCTGCTGCCGCAGACGGTGTACAACGACGTGAAGGAGCACGACTTCTACGTGGAGGGCGTCCGCATCCACATCGACGGCTTCCGGCTGACCCACACGGGCGTGGAGTTCAAGTACACCGTCTCCGGCGACAGGCTGGACGACTACCTCGACCAGACAGAGCACATGGGCTTCTGCACCCCGGACGGGCGCTCCATCGGCCTGATGCTGGGCGCAAACGGTGGCGGCGGCAGGACGGCGCTCCCGGACGGCTCCCCCGCCTTCTCCATCGACCTGAGCGCCTCGGCGCTCATCCCGCTGAACGGGCTTACGCAGGTGCTCTACGCGCCGGTGGACTACCCCGAGGACGACCAGGGGCGGCAGCTCCCGCCGGTGTACCATATGGACCGGGCGCTGGTGCTGACGCCGACCTGGTCGGACGAGGCGGAAGCCGGACCGTCGCCCTCCGCGAAGGAGGAGGGCGAGCCCCTCTGCTGATCCCATATAAAAAGGACGCCGTCGATCGGCGTCCCTTTCATCGTTATCCCTGATACAGCGGGAACTTCTTGCACAGCGCGTCCACGCGCTCCAGTATCTCGCCCTTCCTGGCGTCGAAGTCCTTGGCGGCCAGGGCCAGCAGCGCGCCGACCTCCCGGGCGTCGGCCTCCTTCAAGCCCCGGGCGGTGACGGCGGGGGTGCCCACCCGGATGCCCGAGGTCTCGCTGGCGGACCGGGGGTCGCCGGGGATCTTGTTCTTGTTGACGGTGATGCGCACGGAGTCCAGGCGCTCCTCCAGCTCCCGGCCGGAGATGTCGGCCTCCTTCAAATCCACCAGCATCAGGTGGTTGTCGGTGCCGCCGGAGACCAGCTTCACGTCGTTGTTCAGGAGCGTCTCTGCCATGGCGGCGGCGTTTACGACGATCTGGTGCTGGTAGGTCTTGAACTCGGGCTTGAGCGCCTCGCCCAGCGCCACGGCCTTGGCCGCGATGACGTGCATCAGCGGGCCACCCTGTCCGCCGGGGAAGATGGCGGAGTTGATCTTCTTGGCGATGGCGGCGTCGTTGGTCAATATCATGCCGCCGCGCGGACCGCGCAGGGTCTTGTGGTTGGTGGTGGTGACCACGTCCGCGTAGGGCAGCGGGCTGGGGTGCTCGCCGGTGGCGACCATGCCCGCGATGTGGGCGATGTCCACCATAAGATAAGCGCCGCACTCCTTGGCGATGGCGCCGAACTTCTCGAAGTCGATGATCCGGGGATAGGCCGACGCGCCGGCGATGATCATCTTGGGGCGGTGCTTCATGGCCAGGTCGCGCACCTGGTCGTAGTCGATCAGGCCGGTCACCGGGTCGCAGCCGTAGGACAGGGAATTGTAGATCTTGCCGGAGAAGCTGACCTTCGCGCCGTGGGTCAAATGGCCGCCGCAGGACAGGTCCATGCCCAGCACGGTGTCCCCGGGCTGGCACAGGGCGAAGTAGACCGCCTGGTTCGCCTGGGAGCCGGAATGGGGCTGCACGTTGGCGTAGGCCGCGCCGAACAGCCGCTTCGCACGGTCGATGCAGATGTTCTCGATCTGGTCGACGAACTCGCAGCCGCCGTAATAGCGGTGGCCCGGGTAGCCCTCGGCGTACTTGTTGGTGAGCACCGAGCCCATCGCGGCCATGACGGCCTCGGAGACGATGTTCTCCGACGCGATCAGCTCCAGGTTGTGGCGCTGGCGCTCAAGCTCATTCTCCATGATGTCGCCGATCTCCGGGTCGTACTGACGAACGAAATCCATGCCCTGCTGTACCATGCTGTAAACCCTCCTGATGTATCATCACACAAAAAATCGACCGGCTCAGGCGTCCGGTCGCGCAGTCCTCCCCCGCAAGGCACGCGAAGGAAAACTCGCTCTGTCCTTTTGCCTGAGAGATTCACGCGGTCACCGCGCTTTCACCTTCGGCCCCCGGAACGTCCGGGCGTCTCCAGAGTGCCATCCGCTTGCAGTCCTCATTCCCGGGGGAACGCCTGAGAGTGTGTCTCCTTCGGCGGGACGGGTCGCCCTGTCCGCTCTCCTGCAAGCCTCAAACGGCTATTCGATTCACCTGTGATTATAGCACGTCCCCGCGGCGAGGTCAATAAAGGCCATGTTAATACTATTTTCGGACATTCCCTTCCCTTTGACCGGCAAATATGTTATAATATTTACAGCAACTTATACGCGAAAGGACGGTATCGGACCATGAAGAAGATATGCGTTTTCGGGAGCCTGAACATCGACATGACGCTGTTCGTGCCCCATTTCAACCTGCCCGGCGAGACGCTGACCGGCACCGGCATGTCCATATTCACCGGCGGCAAGGGCGGCAACCAGGCGGTGGCCTGCGCCCGGCTGGGCGCGCCGGTGAAGATGATCGGCTGCCTGGGCGACGACGCCAACGGCGCGATGTACTATGAAAAGCTGAAAGAAGAGGGCGTGGACGTGTCCGGGCTCAAGGTGTGCAGGGACATCACCTCCGGCATGGCGTTCATCGAGGTGGTGCCCGAGGGCGAGAACCGCATCGCCCTGGCGGTGGGCGCAAACGGCCTGCTGACCGAGGAGGTCGCCCGGGAGAGCGCCGCGGCCATCGCCGAGTGCGGCGTGTACATGACCCAGCTCGAGAACCCGCTGGAGGCCATCATCGAGGGCATGCGCATCGCCCACGAGAACGGGCTGACCGTCGTGCTGGACCCCGCCCCGGCGCGGCCGCTGCCGGACGGCATCTTCGCGCTGTGCGACGTGGTGACGCCCAACGAGACGGAGCTGAACATACTGACCGGCATGCCCACCGACACCCTCGAGGAGGCCGAGGCCGCGGCGCGGACGCTGCTGGCCCGAGGCGCGAAGATGGTGCTCAACAAGCGCGGCGCGGCGGGCGTGCTGCTGGTGACCGCCGACGCCTGCCGGCTCATCCCGGGCTTCAAGGTCAACGCCGTGGACACCACCGCCGCCGGCGACTCCTTCAACGCGGGGCTGGCCGTGGGCCTGGCCGACGGCATGGACATCGAGCAGGCCATTCGGCTGGCCAACGCCACCGGGGCCATCTCCACCACCCGCCTGGGCGCGCAGCCCGCCATGCCCACCCGGGCGCAGGCGGAGGCGCTGATGGCGGAACAAGGCTGATGTCAAAGGGGGACGGCGCGCGCCGTCCCCCTTTTGATGCGGGCGCCGCAAAGGCGCCCCTACTCGGGTATGATGTCCTCTGGCACTCGCTTGGCGAGCTGCCAGTTTTTATATGCCGCTTCGCCGGTGACGTCCCACATGACGTTCACGTAGCCGGGGATGTCGGCGGCCTCGTCCTCCGAATCCAGCTCGATCTCGAGGATGGCCCGGTCCTGCCAGAAGGGATAGATGTCGAACTCCAGCGTGTGGCCGTGATAGGGCACGCGGTAGCGGGTCTTGACGATGGGCGACCGCCCCAGGTCACGCTGGCGGCGCAGGGCGTCGTACTCGTCCCCGGTGATCTCCGCCTCGTCCTCAATGGCGCTCAGGTCGGACACCCGGCGCTTGGACGCGCGGAAGTACTTCACCTGCCTGCCCGTCTCGACCCGGCGTATCCTGCGGGTCTCCCCGCCCGGGCCGGGGCGCAGGTAGATCTGGGTGATGTCCCACGTCTCGCAACCCGGCTGGGCCGTCAGCAGCGCCGCGTCCGGGTAGCGTATCAGGTATTTGCGTTCGATCTCACAGTGTTTCCCAGCGCTCATGCTTTACCTCGTTATTCCAAAAACCGATAAGGGTTTCTTTCTAAAGCCCGATCCCGTTCAGCTCCCCGTCGTCGGCGTTCAAGCGCATGTCCCAGGTGAGCTTGGTGATGGTGGCGTAGCCGTCGTTGACGCGCTTGAAGTCGCTGTCCGGCACGTCCAGCGGCGACTCGGCGAACACGTAATGGTAGCCGCCGTCCTCGACGCGGTATAGGGCGTCGGCCACGAACAGCGGGTCCAGCGGCGCGGCCACCAGGCCCTTGATCGCGTCGTAGGGCAGCGGCGGCAGGTTCAGGTTGTAGATGCAGCCCCTGGGCAGCGGATGCGCCTTTATCCACTCGGCCACGCGGATCGCGAGCCTGGCGGCGGGGCCGTAGTCCTCATCCTGCCTGTGGAAATCCACCACCAGCGACACGGCCAGCGCCTGCGCCCCGCACATGGCGGCCTCCAGCGCCGCGCCCACGGTGCCGGAGTACACGCAGGCCCCGCCCAGGTTCATGCCCCGATTGATGCCGGAGATGACCAGGTCCACGGACTCGTCGCGGGTCAGGAACACGCCCACCCGGGCGCAGTCGACTGGGGTGCCGTCGGTGGCCCAGGCGCGGTCGGCCCCGGGGAAATCCACGGGGACCGGGTGCACGGGCTTGCCGATGATGGACGAATGGCTGGCGGCGGAGCGCTCCCGATCCGGGGCGCAGACCGTCACCCGATGGCCCGCCGCGATCAGCGCGTCGGCCAGGACCCGCAGGCCCCGGGCGTGGATGCCGTCGTCGTTAGTCAGCAGGACGCGCATCACTTTTCCTCCACGCTGCGGTTGGCGCGGGCGGTCTCGCTGTAGATCTTGACGATGTCCTGCAAGATCTCCGGGTGGCGGAAGCTGTGGTGGTAGAGTATGTTCATCTCCCGGATCATGCTCAGGTTCTCGATGGGCAGCACG
>JAFUWR010000303.1 GCA_017471125.1 Clostridia bacterium
CGGGGTGGACGTCGGGTCCTCGATCACGACCGGCGCGACCGTCACCGGCGCGGCGTCATAGCCGCCGCCGAACGCCCCGGCCAGGCCGCCCAGGTCGCCCAGCTCCCCCATGTCCAGGGCGAAGTACCAGCGCCCGCCCTTCTTGACGATGTCCTCCGTGCCCTCCTCGGTGGCGCTGCCCTCGCCCGGCGCGTCCACCGTCATCCGAAGCGTCACCGTGCCCGTCGTGCCGTCGACGCTGCTGTTTAGTGGCGTGATCGAGACGGTCGGCCACTGGACGGACCCGCCGTATTCCGTCACGATGCTGCTCGCGAACGGCAAAAACGCCATCAGCGCGTCGCCGTCCAGCCCCATCATGTCCGCCACGCCCAGCACCACGTCCATCACCGTCGGGTCGATGCAGTCCAGCATGCCCTGTATATCCATCCGGTTATACGCCGCCTCGAACCGCGCCACCAGCTCGTAGGGCTCGGTGCTGGAATAGGCGTAGGAAGTCGCGATGGCGGTCAGCGGCACATGCGTGACCTGAGGCAGCTTGGCATAGTCGACCTTCAAAGCCGCCTCCACCGCTTTTTGCGCGTTCAGCAGGCCGCACTGGCCGCCCGAAAAGGAGTAGGTCCCGGTCGCCGTGGACGTGATGATCTCCTTCACCTCCGGGCCGGTGAGCGTCGGGTCGGCGGCGAACAGCAATCCGGCCACGCCCGAGACATGGGGCGTCGACATGGACGTGCCGCTGCAATTGCCGTAGTCCTCGACCAGGCAGCTATAAATATCCTCGCCGGGTGCGGCCACGTCCACCCGGTCGCCGATGTTGGAGAAATCGGTATAGCTGTATCGGGTGCCGGTCTTTGTCGATCTCCTGTCGATGCCGACCGCGCCGACCACGATGATCCTGCTCCTGACCGCCTCATCCTCGATCAAATTGAGAAAATTGTTGTATTTTGCCTGCGCTTCGCCGTGGTCATAGATGCCCAGATCGAGCCTGAACTGCTCGACCGGGTCCCTGTGCCCCTCTTCGTTGGGCTCCCGATAGCCGTAGGCCGCGCTGTCATCCTTGAAATACGGCAGGTTGTTGTTGTTCCCCGCGGCGACGCAGATGACGAAGTCGTCCTTGTTCTCCCGCTGCCGTTCCTCGATGATGCGGGCGAGCCCCTTCCCGGCGATCTCCGCCTGCTGGGTCAAATAGTCGATGGCCTTCGCGTTGCCGCGACTTGCGGCGAACCCCGTGAGGCGGCTGGTATTCTGGCTGATATTGACGACCCTGACGCCGGCGTCGATGAGGCCCTTCAGCGAAAGCAGGTACGTGTAAGCCGTCGCGTAATCGCTATAATACGTCCGGCCCTCTTCAAAGCAAGTCGTGCAGTAGTACAGCCTCGCCCTGTCGCCCATAACGCCGGAGACGCCGCCGTTGTTCCATTTCGCGGCCATGATGCCCGCCACGTGCGTCCCGTGATCGTGGCTCGGAAGCTCGTATGTATTTGTGGTCGTCCTCAATTCCTTGGGATTGTAGAAATACACGGCGCTGTCAAAGAAATCCAGATCGCTGTGCCGCATGTTCGGCATGGAATCGATCAGCCCCACGCTGACGACGTCCATCCCGTCCAGGTGATCCCACGCGCCCGGAGCCGCGATGGCCTCCATGCCCCAATTCTCGTCCCGCGGCACATCGACGCTCCACGTCGCGCCGTTCCAATCGTCGGTGGGATACAGGTCGCCGCCCAGCACCGAGACCGTATCGACATAGGCCCTCTCAATCAATGGGCTGTCGTTCAGCTGCTCGGCGATGTCTGTCAACGCCTCGTAGCTCTTGCTCGCGTCGAACAGCAGCCGATAGATGCCGATGTCCGCCAGCTGCGCGTCCAGCGCCGCGCCGTAGATCTGCGCGATGCTCTCGATGTTGTCGCCGGACATCGCGTCGTTGGCATAGATCAGCAGCTCGTTGTTCACATAAAGCATCCCGGCGTCCGCGTCGAAGTCGATCAGCTCGGACGCATCGCCGATCGTTTGAAAGTCCATACCTTCCCCGACCGCCATCGCCTCCATCCGCGCGAGCCTGCTCCTTCCACGGATGAACAGGACGGCTATGACCGCCGCGAGTGCCAACGCGATCAGCGCGGCCAGCTTGGGCCACGGGCTTTTCTTCCTTCGCGGCGTCGGCTCCTTCCGCGCCCTCGCGGGCTGCCTGCGCTCCGTCCGCCGCGGGGAAGGGGCGGGCTTTTTAGCCGCTCGCCCCGCATACTTCTTCGTCGGCAGCTTCGGCCCGTTCCTGCGGGGCGGGTCCGGCTCAAAGCCCTCGTCGAGATCTTCGTCGAACGGCTCCGGGCGGTCGGCCTCCGCCTCGACGATCCTGCCGCAGCCGGGGCAGCGGTAGGAACCGTCGCGCAGGCGGTCCCGCGGCTCGATCTCCGTCCCACACTTGCGGCAGATCATGCTGAAACCCCCATTCCGATCATATCATTCCTCCGGCTCCGGCGACGGCAGCTTCCGCGTCAGCGGGCTCAAGCGCATGTACTCGTCGGAGAGCATATAGGATCGCACGCGCACGGACCGGCAGAAGTACAGCGTCAGCAGGAACGCGCCCAGCCCCGCCGGGATCAGCGCGACGAGCGCCGCCAGGAAGCCGGTCCGGGCGCAGTCGATCATGAAGCTGACGGCGAGGGACATGAGGCACAGGACGTGGTAGAGCAGCAGGAAATGGTCGTCCCGCCGCACGATCTTCTGCGCGACGCGGACGGACAGGAACGCCGCCAGCGCGGCATAGGCGATGCCGGCGAGGATCGCGAGGGCGCTCCTGAACGCGCCGACGCCGAGCGCGCCCATATAGAACGACCCCGCGCCCAGCGCGAACGCCTGCGCGACGCCGGAGACAGCGGTGACCGCCGCGCCGATATACAGTAAAATCACCACCGCCTTGAGCCAGCCGCCCAGCGTGTAGTAGGGATGGTACTCGGAGAAGTCGTAGTCCGCGTACTCGGAGGGCACGACCCGAACCAGCCGCCTAAACAGCTTTTCGTTGGACGTGGCCTTCTTGGTCCGCTTCGGCTTCGGCGCGTACAGCGCAAAGACCAGCAGGCTCGCGGCAAAGGCCAGGCTCCCCAGGTGGAACATGGACGCGCCGAAGCCCAGCAGCAGGTTGCGCAGCGCCCCGGCCAGGTCGTACAGCGCCGTGACGCCGCAGACGCCCATCATCCCGTAGCACGTCGCCGCCGTCTCGCGGTTCTTGCCGATCAGGAACAGCCCGTAGCCCACGGCCACCGCGTACCACAGCAGCCGCACGACGAGGTCGATGAACCCGTAGCCGAACGACGGGCCCATCGACAGCCCCACGCCGAACAGCTCCAGCATGCCGCCGAGGGCCGACAGCAGCGACGCGCCCGGGCTCGCCTGGGACAGTACCGTCCGCAAGCCCACCGTGCCGTAGGCCATGGCGAACAGCGCCACGGGCAGCAGCATGCCCAGCGCGTCGAACTTGGGCGACTTCCAGACCCTCCACGCCATTGCCCCGCAGGCCAGCAGGCCCAGCGCCGCGCCCGGCATGCCGAACAGCAGCGCAAGCAGGAAGAAGCACCCGCCCACCGCCGCCGCGACGGCCACGCCCGTCTGCCAGCCGCGCAGCGCGCAGCGGTCCATGGTCCTGTTCACGCGGCGCGACACGGTGCTGTACGCCGACCGCGACCGGGTCTTGAGGCGCTCGACGGGGTCGTCCAGGTCGTATGCGTCGAAGTATTCCGCCGTCTCCGGCGCCTCGCCCCGCGGCGCGTCCTCCGCCTCCACGGGCATGCCGCAGCTCGGGCAGAACCTCGGGCTCGACCCGATTGGGTACCCACAATGCTTGCACGTCATCGTCCGCTCTCCCGTCGTCCCTCGTGCTCAGCGGAACAGGAAGTCCTCGCCCGCCTTGATGTACTTGTTCAGGTACGCGGCCACCTTTGGGTCCACCGACTTCAACCGGCCGCGCATGAAGTCCACCGCCCGCTGGACGGCCTGTTCGTTCTCGCTGTTGGCCAGCGTGTCCATCGCCCGGCCGCAGCTGTCGTCGATGCGCGCCTCCGCGCCGTAGTCGTTGGTGAACAGCACGGAATAGTGTTCGCCCAGCGCGCGGTTGCAGACGCAGCAGCGGTCCTCCTGGAAGGGCGGGATGGTGCCGCGCCCGCCGCCGGCAGTCGTCCGCGCGGCGGTCAGCCGCTCCAGCGCCTTGGCCACGGGCCTGGGCC
>JAFUWR010000304.1 GCA_017471125.1 Clostridia bacterium
CTGAAGTGCTGCGAGCTGGCCCTGCGGCAGGAGGGCTTCGACCCCGAGGCCGACGTGCGCGTCATCGTGGCGTCCCGGGACGGCAACAGCGGCATGTTCTCCGTGCGCTCGGAGCTGCGGTTCCAATGAGGGCATATAATATGAAGAAACTCAACAAGATGCGCATGGTCCGGCCCGCGGACGCCCTGCTGCCGCTGACGCTGCTGATCGTCTCGGCGCTGGGCCGGTCGGACATGTCTGAAAACGTGTTCATCTACACCTGGCTGTCGCGGCTGTTCGCGCTGGCCTCCTGTCGCGGCCTGCGGCAGGCGTTCAGCGAGCAGCCCTCCATGCGGAAGGTCACCGGCAGCGTCAAGGCCGCGCTCCCGCTGCAAATCGCCGGGGCGCTGGCCGTGGCGCTCATCCACCTGGCCCGCAACGGAGGGCGGTATTCGACGAGCATATTGATCTACATCGGCATGGGGCTGTGCCTCAATATCGAACATGTGTTCTATGAATATCTGCATGCCACCGGCGACGGCCACAGCGCCGCCATGTGCCGGGCCATCACCTCGGCGCTGACGCTGGGCGGGCTGCTGCTGACGGGCACCAGCTCCCGGGCGGGCCTGCTGCCCTACGGCCTCGAGTGGCCGCTGGGCGCGGCGGCGGCCTCGGCGATCGTTTCGGCCATCATCGGGCTGACCGTGGGCGGGCCGCTCAAGGGCAAGATAAACGGGCAGGTCGTCAAGTGCGCCCCGCTGGCGTTGGCGCAATCGCTGATCTACCCGCTGCTCTGGCTGGCCGCGGCCCTCATCCCCGACTCACCCATGCGGCTGACCCTCACCGCCGCGCCGCTGTTCGCGGGACTGACGGCCTACGAGCTGTGCCGCGCACCCTTCCGACGGACGCCCATGGAGTCGCGTCCCATGAACCGGACGCTGGCCGTCGTGTGCATTGTATCGCTCGTATGCCTCGGGCTGTACCTTGTGCCCACAGTACAGGCCGCCTTGAAGGGCATCTTACACGGCTACTTCTACGACCTCCCCGCTTCGCTGGCGATGATCGCCGCGGGCTGCGCCTGCGGGTTCGGGATGTTCGGCAAGATCAGATTTTCTTCCCCGGACGTCTGACGCCGATGTCGGCGTTCTCCCGATACCCCAGCGTGATGCTGCCGTCGCCGTGCTTGCGGCGCACGGCCTCCACCGCCGCCTCCAGGCGCTCCTGCCTGTCCCGGGCGGCGTTTCCATTTTCCATCATGTCGAACATGCTCATCTGCTCCACGGCCTCGTCGGCGGGCACCAGCTTGGTGACGCCCACGGTCAGTGCCCGTATGGGCTGCGTCGGCCCGACCCGCCAGTGCTCCTTCACCAGCCGGAACGCCACGTCCTGTATCTCGTGCTGGAGGTGGGTGTTGTGGTCCAGCGTGGTCTGCCGGGACACCACGGTCATGTCGGGCCGCCTTATTTGTACGCTGACCACCGCGCCCTTGAGCCCGTGGCGGCGCAGGCTGCGGGCCACCTCGTCCACCAGCGCGCCGATGCCCGTGCGCACCTCGGCCTCGGTCACCAGGTCGCGCCTGAAGGTGTGGCCCCGGCTGACGGACTTGATCTCCCGCTTCTCGCCGAACAGCTTCACCGGGCTGTCGTCGATGCCGTTGGCGTACTGCCACAGCACGTGCCCTTGCTTGCCCAGCAATCGCTGCACCTCGGCGGGGTCGGCGTTCGCCAGGTCGCCGATGGTGCGGATGTCGTGCCGTATGAGCTTCTCCGCCGCCGCGTGGCCCGCGAAGAACAGGTCGCCCACCGGCAGCGGCCACAGCAGGTCCCGGTAGTTCTCCCGCGTGACCAGCGTGGTGGCGTCGGGCTTCTTATAATCGCTGCCCATCTTGGCGAACACCTTGCAGAACGACACGCCCACCGAGATGGTGATGCCGATCTCCGCCTTCACCCGTTCCCGCAGCTGGTCGGCGAAGTCCCGGGCGGTCAGGCCGTAGAAGGGGAGGGCCTCGGTCACGTCCAGGAAGGACTCGTCGATGGACGCCGGCTCCACGTAGTCCGTGTACTCCCGGTAGATCGCGTTGACGCGCTTCGATATTTTACTGTAATACCCGTGCCGCGGCGGGACGAACACGATGCCCGGGCACTTCTGCCGCGCCGCGTACACCGTGTCCGTGGTCCTGACGCCGAACTGCTTCGCCAGCTCGTTCTTCGCCACCACCACGCCCACCCGGTTTTCCGGGTCGCCCGCCACCGCCATGGGCACGTCTCTGAGCTCGGGGCGCTCCAGGCACTCGCAGGAGGCGTAGAAGTTGTTGCAGTCCGCGTGGACGATAACGCGCTCCCCACGCATAAGGCTTACCTCCCTTCTTCTTAGCGGCGGTTTCTGTTTAGAGTGGAGAGTGAAGAGTGGAGAGTGGAGATAAAAAACCTCTGCTGATGCCGTGGATCACCATCCGCCAGGTTTGAATATGACGGAAGCTGTCACGCGCATCGCCACATCTTCACTCTCAACTCTCAACTCTTAACTCTCATCAAAAGTCAAACTATCTTCCACATTATCCCGCAAATGTATGCTATAATAGTGAGGATATGGAGGCGATCACATGCGTTGGGACGTGGGCATAGACCTGGGCACGCAGAACGTGCGGGTGGCGGAGCAGAAGGCCGGGCCGGTACTGGACATCCCGGCGGCGATGGCATTCCGCGAGGGGAAGATGTCCCCGATCTGCGCGGGGGAGATCGCCCAGCGGCTCATCGGGCGCGCCTGCGAGGGCGTGACGGTGAACTATCCGCTGTCCGACGGCGTGCTGGAGAGCAGCTTCTACGCCGAGCGGCTGCTCCACTGGCTGTTCCAGCGGTCGGACGCGCTCAAGCTGCGGCGGCACTCCGGTGCCATCATCTCCTGCCAGCCCTTCGCCCGCCCGGTGCAGCGGGACGCCCTGCTGAACGCCGCCATCGAGGCCGGCGCGGCGGAGGCGATGCTGGTGCGCTCCGACGTGGCCTCGGCCCTGGGCGCGGGGCTGGACATCATGTCGCCCGAGGCCAAGCTGCTGGTGGACGTGGGGGCAGGGAAGGTGTCCGCCACGCTGTTCACCTACGGCCGCGTGGCCGCCTACGGCTACCTGCCCTACGGCCTCAACCGCATCGACGAGCGCATCCAGCGCATCATGCGGGTGCAGTTCGGCTACCGCATCGGCTGGGCCGCCGCCGCCGAGATCAAGCACACCCTGGGCAACGCCATGCCCGACAAGGCCCCCAAGGACATCATCATGCACATGATCGGCATCAACATGGCCGAGCGCCTGCCCATGACCTTCGACGTGGAGACCCAGCCCGTGCTGGACGCCTGCGAGGACGTGGTGCAGGAGATCGCCCGCATGTGCGCCGCCGTGGTGGACGCCGCGCCCGAGGGCCTGGCCGCCGACCTCAACGACGCCGGCATGGTGCTGGCCGGGGCCGGGGCCGCCA
>JAFUWR010000305.1 GCA_017471125.1 Clostridia bacterium
CAGCGACCCGCAGTTCGCGGAGCCCGCCGAGACCGTCACCCGTCCCCCCTCGCTGTCCGGCGAGGACGGCGAAGCCGCCGACCTCGGCGACGACCCCTCCAAAAACTGGCACTACGAGACGCTGACCCCGCTGACCGAGGACGGCCTCGCCGCCGAACCATAGCTTCATAATAGAACACCCTCGTCCCGCATACCGTAGGACGGGGGTGTTTTTTATGCGCGAACGGGCGGAGTGGCGGGCGGCGCTGTGCGCGATGCTGGCGATGTCGGGGACGGGGCTTTCGTCGGGCCGGGAGCTGGCGCTGTTCTTCGGGCAGCTTCGGGAGGCGGCGTGGGTGGGCATCCCCGCGGCCTCGGCGCTGTTCGGGCTGCTGGTGGCCGGCGCGGTGAGCCGCGGGCAGGTCACGCTTCATGGGAATAAAATCGACAGGCTATGCAGGATACTTCGGCGCATTTTGGCAGCGCTGGTGTCTGTGCATATGCTAAAGACCTTGGGCGACATGGGCGCGATGACCCTCCCCCTCCGCCACGGCTTCGCTTTCGGCGCGGCGTTCGGGCTGCTGTCCGCGCTGGCGCTCATGCGGATGAAGTATAGATGGGCGGCGGGGCTGTGCGTCGTGCTCTTTGTTGGCATGTTCTACGCCGCCTGCGCCGCGGACCCGACCCCGGCCCGCGTCTATGTCAGGACCTACGCGGACTTCACGCTGGAGAACAGCGTCCCCGCAGCGCTATTGCTGGCGCTTGTCTACGCCGCCCTGAACGCCTGCGCCGCGGCGTGGGGACTCCGCGGCCTGCGCCCCGGCGCGGTCCGGCCCTTCGGCGTGGGCATCCGCTGCGCGGGACTGATGTGCCTGATCCTGTCCCTGGGGAACCTGGCGCTGCTCCGCGGCGGCGACGCGGTGATCGTCCATCCCGCGCCGTGGGTGGCCCTGTCCGCCCGGTGGGGGCTCTTCGGCTTCTACCTCTGCGCGGGGCTCCAGGCGGTCTGCGCCGCCGCTACCCTTTCGGTCTCGTTCGGCACGATCATAAATCGCTAAAATATATCCATTACTATTGATTTTGTTAGTTTAGTGTGATATTATTAACATAAGTGGTTTATAAGCACCATATGGGAAGGGGAGGAGGAAGCCATGCACGCCATAGAGAAGATACTGGCGAGGAACAGCGGCAGGCGGTCGGTGGAGACCGGCGAGATCGTCACCGCGAAGGTGGACTTCGCCGAGATCAACGACCTGTACCTGCAGACCGTCTATTCGTTTTACGAGATGGGCGGCGAGAAGGTCTGGGACAACACCCGCTGCGCCTTCGTGTTCGACCACTACGCGCCCTGTCCGGACATCAAGAGCGCGTCGAACCACAAGGAGATGCGGGAATTCGCGCGGAAGAACGACCTCAAGTACCACTTCGACACCAACTGCGGCGTCTGTCATCAGGTAATGCCCGAGGCGGGCGTCATCTATCCCGGCATGATCGTGGTCGCCACGGATAGCCACACCACCACCCACGGGGCCTTCGGCGCGATGGGCACCGGCTGCGGGGCTACGGACATGGCGACGATCCTGATGACCGGCGAGCTGTGGTTCCGGGTGCCGGAGGTGGTCGAAGTCCGGCTCGAGGGCGAAGCGCCAAAAGGCGTGTTCCCCAAGGACGTGGTGCTGGCGGTGCTGGGCCGGGTGCGGGCCGACGGCGCTGTGTACAAGGCCATCGACTTCACCGGCAGCTATGTGGACGCGCTCAACGTGGCGGGCCGCATGACCATCTGCAACATGGCCGTGGAGATGGGCGCAAAGACCACCTACATGCAGCCGAATCAGGACGTGCTGGACTACGTGTCCGCCCGGGCGGTGCGGCCCTTCGAGGTCGTGACCACCGACCCCGGCTTCCGCTACACCGAGAGCTACGTGTTCGACGTGTCCAAGCTGGAGCCGGAGCTGGCCTGCCCCAGCAGCGTGGAGAACGTGCACACGCTAAGAAGCGTCGTCGCCGACGGCCCGGTGGCGCTGGACCAGGGCTACATCGGGAGCTGCACCGGCGGCCGGACCGAGGACATCGCCGTGGCGGCAAAGATACTCAAAGGCCGTCACATCCCGCCCTACACGCGGCTGGTGGTCATCCCCGCGTCCAGCGCCGTGATGCGCGAGTGCATGGAGAAGGGCTACATCCAGGCGTTGATGGAGGCGGGCGCGACCGTCTCCACCCCCGGCTGCGGCGCGTGCCTCGGCGCGCACGAGGGCATACTGGCCCCCGGCGAGGTGTGCATCACCTCCACCAACCGCAACTTCCCGGGCCGCATGGGGTCCACGGAGGCGCAGATGTACCTGGCGAGCCCGGCGACGGTGGCCGCGAGCCTGCTCAACGGCCGCATCACCGACCCGCGGCCCTATCTGGATTGAGGAGGGAAGCGACATGAAGACCAAGATCACAGGCAGGATCATCGTGGTGGGCGACAACGTCGATACCGACCAGATCTATCCCGGCCGCTTCCTCGCCATCACCGACCCCAAGGAGATCGGCAGCCACTGTCTCTGCGGCGTGGACGAGGGCATCGCGGCGGCCTTCCCCCAGGGCGGCATCGTCGTCGCCGGGCGGAACTTCGGCTGCGGCTCCAGCCGGGAGCACGCGCCCATCGCCCTCATCAACATGGGCGCGTCGGCGATACTGGCCGACTCCTTCGCCCGGATATTCTTCCGCAACGCCGTCAACCTGGGCCTGGTGCCGGTCATCTGCAAGGGCGTCAGCAAGGTGGCCAAGCCCGGCCAGACGCTGACCATCGACCTGGACGCGGGCGTGGTGACCATCGAGGACACCGGCGAGACGCTCCCCTGCGAGCGCCTGGGCGAGCAGGCGATGAAGATCCTCGAGGCCGGCGGCATCAAGGCGATGATGCGGACGCGATTCGCAAAATCATAAATCGACCGATACGCATGAGGAGGGGAAAAGAATGGCATCCAATAAGAAGGGGCTCAGGCTGTTCAACCTGCCCTGGCAGGTGTTCGCGATCATCATGGCCGTGGTGCTCCTGGCGACCTACCTGGGCGTGCTGCCCAAGGGCATGACGGGCTGCTTCGTGTTCATGATCGTCGTGGGCGACATACTGGCCTGGATCGGCGACCACACCCCCATCATCAAGACCTACCTGGGCGGCGGCGCGATCGTGGTCATATTCGGCTCGGCGCTCCTGGTGTACTTCAACCTCATCCCCGCCGCGTCCACCGTGGACGGCGAGACGGTGTACAACATGACCCTGCCCTTCGGGCAGCTGGACCTGGTGGGCAACATCGGCACCTTCTTCAAGACCACCGGCGGCTTCCTCGACTGGTACATCGCCGCGCTGATCACCGGCTCCATACTGGGCATGAACCGCAAGCTGCTGGTGAAGGCCGCGGCCCGCTACTTCCCCGCCATCTTCGGCGGTCTGATCCTGGCCTTCGGCCTGTGCTGCGGCGTGGCGGCCATCATGGGCTATCCCGTGATGAACGCCCTTCTGCTGATCGCGCTGCCCATCATGGGCGGCGGCATGGGCGCGGGCGCGTCGCCGCTGTCGAAGATCTTTGAAAGCTCCGGGTCGATGACCGCCGCCGAGGCGCTGTCCGTCATGACCCCCGCCGTCGCCATCGGAAACGCGGTGTCCATCGTCTTGGCGGGCGTGCTGGTGAAGGTCATCTCCGGCAAATTAAACGGCCAGGGCGCGCTGATGCAGGCGGGCACCGTGGACCCCAAGGAGCTTGAGATCAGCCCCGAGATGCAGGCCAAGCGCGACCACATCACGCTTCCGAACCTGGGCATCGGCCTGTTGGTCTCCGGCGGCTTCTTCGCCTGGGGCTACATCATGCAGGGCGCGTGGAACGCGCTGGGCACCGGCATCAC
>JAFUWR010000306.1 GCA_017471125.1 Clostridia bacterium
CGATCCACCTTCCCCTAAAGGGGAAGGCAGGCGGGCGCCGCAACGGCGCCCCTACGGGGACGAGACGGGCGCTGGGGGCAGCGCCCCTACGGGGACGAGGCGGGCGCTGGGGACAGCGCCCCTACGTGTAAGAAGATAAAGCGGGCGTATGAGCGGCGACGCGACGATGGGGAGAGGAAATATACGTGATTGTTAAATTTTGGTGCGGGTGCAATATGGACGTGTATGGGGGCGTCTATTATGTGTACGATAACGAGTGGGGCGTGTTGACATGAGCGACGAGGAGTACATGCGGCGGGTGCGGGCGATGGAGGGGCGTCTATACCGCGTGGCGCAGGCGATCCTATGGCGGGAGGCGGACAGCTTGGACGCGATACAGGAGGCGGTGTTCCGGGGCTGGATGAAGAAGAACGGCCTGCGGGACGCCGAACGCTTCGAGGCGTGGCTGATACGCATCCTGGTGAACCAGTGCAAGGATGTGCTGCGCCGCCGCAAGCGTGAGGCGGGGAATCTGACGGGCGAGGTCGCGGAGGCGGACAGCCTGTGCGAGGACCTGCATCTGCGTCAGGCGTTGAAGCGCCTCCCGCGGAAGTACTGCCTGCCGCTGGTGCTGCACCACCTGGAGGGCTATTCGGTGCCGGAGGTGGCGCGGATGCTGGACATCCCGCAGAAGCTGGCAGCGTCGCGGCTGCACCTGGCGCGCAAGGCGCTGCGCAGGCTGTTGGATGGAGGTGAGGAGTCGTGAAGGAGCCCAGGCTGCGCCTCGAGCGGGCGTTCGGGAAGCCGCCCCGCGCGTTATCGGAGGCCATCGAAGCATCATTCAGGCGAGGAGAGAATGAGATGAAAAAGAGACACAAGCTCATGACGACCATCGGCGTCGCGGCATGCGCCGCCGTGGCGTGCGCGGCGATCGGGTTCGCGGGCACGCAGTTGTCAAGGACCGCGCCCGACAAGGTGGCGGCGGCGCGGGTGGAGGTCGTCGCAACGACGATGTCGGCGCCGACCCCGGCCCCGGAGGGGGAGCTGGTCTACTACGCGACGGTCAACGGCAATTATTACCACACCGACCCGGTGTGCAGCGGCATGGTTGACGTGCTGCCCATGACCGCGGACGCGGCGCTCGCCCTCGGCAAGCAGGCCTGCCCCGTGTGCTGCGGCTCGACGCTGACGCTCTGCTGGGCCACCGACGAGGGGCAATACTATCACCGCGACCGGGAATGCAGCGGCATGTGGGGCGCGAAATACTGCACGGTGACGCAGGCCCGGGCGAGAGGCCAATGGCCCTGCCCGGTGTGCTGGATCGCAGACTGACAAAAAAGTGACCCGGCGATGCCGGGTCATTCCTTTCCGTTCCAGCAATACGTGCACAGCTTGCACGGGCTGACGCCGGTGGCGGCGAGCATGTCGTCCAGGCGGTGGTACATGAGGGAGGTGAAGTTGAGCTCCTTGCGGATCTCCTCGACCATGCGGGCGTACTCGGGGGTATCGGGGTCGGCGTAGCGGGGCAGCTTGGCCTCGGCGTCGTCGCCCTCGAGGCGGGCGATGACCCGGCGGGCGATGAGGTCCATCTCAGAGGCGGACCGGGAGAAGTTCAGGTACTTGCAGCCGTACAGTATGGGCGGGCAGGCGGTGCGCACGTGGACCTCCTTCGCGCCGGAGTTGTACAGGTACTCGGTGGTCTCGCGCATCTGGGTGCCGCGGACGATGCTGTCGTCGATCATGATGAGGCGCTTGCCCTCGATCAGCGCGTCCACGGGGATGAGCTTCATCCGGGCGATGAGGTTGCGCTTGGACTGCATGGTGGGCATGAAGGAGCGCGGCCAGGTGGGGGTGTACTTGATGAATGGGCGGGAGAAGGGGATGCCGGCCTGGTTGGCGTAGCCGATGGCGTGGGCGGTGCCGGAGTCGGGCACGCCGGCCACGGTGTCGGCCGCCACGCGGTCGCGCTTGGCCAGCATGCCGCCGCAGGCGCAGCGCATGGCTTCCACGTTCATGCCCTCGTAGGCGGAGGTGGGATAGCCGTAGTACACCCACAGGAAGGTGCAGATCTTCATGTCGCCCCGGGCGGGGGCCACCACCTCGACGCCGTCGGGGGTGATGAAGTCGATCTCGCCGGGGCCCAGCTCGCGGTAGTCGGCGTAGCCCAGGTTCAGGTAGGCGGAGGACTCGAACACCGCGCAGTAGCCCTCGTCCTTCTTGCCGATGACCACCGGCGTGCGGCCCATGCGGTCGCGGGCGGCGTAGATGCCCGTGGGGGTCAGCACCAGCATGGACATGGAGCCGTCGATGCGCTCCTGGGCGTAGCGGATGCCTGCGGGGATGGAGTCCTTGGCGTTGATCAGCGCGGCCACCAGCTCGGTGGCGTTGATGTTGCCGCCGCTCATCTCCAGGAAGTGGGTGGTGCCCTGGGCGAAGGCCTCTTCCACCAGCGCCTCCGCGTTGTTGATGCGGCCCACGGTGGTGATGGCGAAGTTGCCCAGGTGCGAGCGCACGATCAGGGGCTGCGGCTCGTAATCGGAGATGCAGCCGATGCCCAGGTTGCCCTTCATGTCGTTCACGTCGCGCTCGAACTTGGTGCGGAAGGGGGCGTTCTCGATGTTGTGGATGGCCCGCTCGAAGCCGTCCTCGCCGTGCACCACCATGCCGCCGCGCCGGGTGCCCAGGTGGGAGTGGTAGTCCGTGCCGAAAAACAGGTCGAATACGCAGTCGTGCTTCAATGCCGCTCCGAAAAATCCGCCCATGGCTCTTCTCCTTTGTCCTGCAAGAATTTAGGTGTATTATAACATGTGAAATAGATGACACGCCGCACTAACGTGTAAAAGTTTGGAAGGATTTTGAGGAAGTCCATAGGGCAGGTTGAACAAACCGCCGCCGGGATCGGGCGGCGGTCGGGGTGTCAGGTCCTGTATTTGCTCCACAGATTGTCCCGGGCGTAGTTGGCGCGGGTGACGGAGCGGGAGGCGCGGCTGGCCGGGGCCTCGAAGTTGTAGCAGAAGTCGTAGGCCGCGTCGTAGGCGCCCTGGGCGCTGTTGCTGACGGACTTCAGCTTGCTGTGCACGGCGGGGTAGTAGGTCTTTAGCTCGTATTGCAGGAAGTAGAGCTGGCCCTTCAGGGACGTATAGTCGTAGCCGTGGCTGTTGCACCAGTCGATCAGCCGGGTCTTGCGGGAGGCGTGCCACTGGCAGATGCCGTAGCTGGTGCCGCTGTCGCCCACGCAGGTGACCTTGTAGTCGGACTCGTACTTGATGTTCGCCATCACGCCGCAGGCCGCGGCCACGTTGTAGCCCATGACCTGGGTCAGGAAGCGGTAGATGACCGTCTCGTTGCTGCCGCTGAACGACGGCGCGTCGCTCTTGGCGGGGGTCTCGACGGTGATCTCGGCGGTGGCCACCTCGGAGGTGGACAGGTGGGACATGTCGATGTAGCCCACGTTGTTGCCCCGCTGCACCATGCCCCAGTCGCCCTTCACGGCCACCAGGCTGAGCTTCACGCCCTTGGTCAGCGTCAGGCTGTCGCTGGAGGACGAGGGCTTGGCGTACACCTTGCAGCTCTCCTTGGTCCAGACGCTCTTGTTGTCGTAGCGGGTGATGCCGTCGTCCTGCGCCTCGGTCTTGGCGGGCGCGTCGTCGCTACTACTATTGTCGTCGTCCTTGAGCGCCCGCAGGTCGCTCACGTGGGCGATGCCGGTCCTGCCCTGGAAGGAGATCAGCGCCGCGTCGCCCTTGTAGTCCTTCACCGTCACCACGGTGCCCTTGGGCAGGCTGCCCACCTGGTCGTGGGGCGCGCTCTGGCGGTACACCTTCATCTTGCTTGCGGTGACCACCGCCTCGAAGCTGCCGGAGGCCAGCGCCGCGGGGAGCGTCCCCAGCACCAGCGCCGCCGCCAGCAGCGCCACAATGAATTTCGTCAGCCGTACCTTCATATCGTAAACCCTTTCGCGTCGTGAACGAACATATGTCAAACATTCGTAATAATTATAGCATGTCTGAAATATTTTGTCAATAGTTATTCATATATTTGGGTTAAATATGCAATAATTACCAGAAAAACCGCATGCGGTATTGCAATCCTGCCCTTAAAATGGTATGCTTGGGGTATCAATTCGCGGGAGATGATAAGGATGATGAGAAGGATCGCCGCGCTCGTCGCGGCGCTGGCGCTGTGCCTGTGCGCGCTGGCCGAGACGCCGGATGGGTTCACGTTCTCGGGCGGCACGGGCAAGGTGGAGATCGCCTGCCCGGAGATCTGGGAGGCCGACGGCGCGGACTGGGCGCGGCTGGTGTTTTCAAGCCCCAACTACCCGAGGGTGGTGTCCGAGGGCGTGGAGTACGCCGCGACCCACGGGGACGGCGACTCGGTGTTCGAGCTGCCGGTGAAGCTGAACGCGGACATGGACATCGTCGCCACCACCACGGCCATGTCCCAGCCCCACGACATCACCTACACCATCCACATCTATGTGGGCGAGGCCGCGCCGGAGCCGGCGACGGCGGAGGCCGAGGCCGCGCAGGACGAGCCAGTGGACAGGACGCCCATCGAGGGCCTGACCTGGACCGCCCGCATGCCGCTGACCTACGCCGAGGGCTTCTCGGTGGATTACTATGACGGCGGCTACGCGCTGATCGACATCGTGGACGGCGACCGGGCGCTGGTGGTGCCCGAGGGCGCGGACGCGCCGGACGGCCTGCCGGAGGACGTGATCGTGCTGCAAAGGCCGCTTGATAGCGTGTACCTGGCGGCCACGTCGGCGATGGCGCTGTTCGACCGCATGGACGCGCTGGGGATGCTGGGCTCCTGCTCGCTGGAGGCGTCCGACTGGAGCGTGGAGAACGCCCGGGCCGCCATGGAGGCGGGGGACATCCTGTTCGCCGGGAAGTACTCCGAGCCGGACTACGAGCTGCTGCTCCAGACCGGCTGCGACCTGGCCGTCGAGTCCACCATGATCTTCCACACCCCCAAGGTCAAGGAGATGCTGGAGACCCTGGGCATCCCGGTGCTGGTGGACCGCTCCAGCTACGAGCCGCACCCGCTGGGGAGGACCGAGTGGATCAAGCTGTACGCCGTGCTCGCGGGCAAGGAGGCGGAGGCCGAGGCGTTCTTCGCCGAGCGCGCCGCGCTGATCGACGCCTACGCCGGCTACCCCAACACCGAAAAGACCGTGGCGTTCTTCTACATCAGCTCCGACGGCTCGGTGGTGGTGCGCAACTCCACCGACTACGTGCCGAAGATGATCGAGATCGCCGGGGGGCGCTACGCCCTGGCCGACATCGTCGACCCGGACAGCACCCGGTCCTCCGTGTCCACCACGATGGAGCAGTTCTACGCCGCCGCCGTGGACGCGGACTATCTGATCTACAACGCCAACATCGCCGCGCCCCTGACGACGATGGACGACCTCTACGCCCTGTCGCCGCTGTTCAGGGACTTCGCCGCCGCGAAGGCCGGCAACGTCTGGTGCACCGGCAAGGACCTCTACCAGGAGACCGACGACGTGGGCGAGCTGATCGTCGACATCCACAATATGCTCACCGGCGAGGGGGAGATGAGGTTCCTCTCAAGGTTGAGTTAGTCACCAGGCACCAGGCATCAGGCACCAGTCCGATACTTGCTGCCGCGCATGGTCGTAGCCCCTTGCCTTCCCCCGGTGGGGAAGGTGGCCCGCGGAGCGGGTCGGATGAGGTCCCCGGCGGGCGCCGCAACGGCGCCCCTACGGGTAATCCTGTTCCCTACGGGCGCTGGGGGCAGCGCCCTTACGCGACGCCGTTCTCCCCTACTCCCTACTGCCTACTCCATACTCCCTCAATCGACCCACGAAACGAGGTGAAAACGCATGGGCGAGCTATGGACCCTGCTGACGGCGAACGTGCCGGAGCTGATCCTGCTGCTGGTGGGCCTGGGCCTGCTGGTGTTCGAGATGTACATCCCGGGCTTCGGCGTGCCGGGCGTGCTGGGCATCGTGACGATGGCGCTGGGCTTTATACTGCTGCGCCCCACGCTGCAGCAGGGCATACTGCTGCTGGTGATCCTGGCGGCGGCGCTGTGCGTGGCGCTGGTGGTGCTGCTGCTGACGGCGTCGAAGGGGCGCATCGGCAGATCGAAGCTGGTGCTCAACGACGTGGCCCTCAAGGACGCCGACGCCAGCGACCTGAGCGCCTATCTGGGGAAGCGCGGCGTCACGCGCACGGCGCTTCGGCCCGCGGGCATCGCGGACTTCGACGGCGTCCGGCTCAACGTGGTGTCCGACGGCGAGTTCATCGCCCAGGGCGCGCGCGTGAAGGTCATGAACGTAGCGGGCAACCGCATCGTGGTCGCGGAAGCGGCCGACAATGAATGACGGAGGTAGAATGATATGAGCATGATTTGGAGCATGATCGTCCCGATCATCATCGTGGTGCTGGTCATCACGCTGTTCTCGCTGTTCCCGCTGGGCCTGTGGTTCTCTGCGCTGATGAGCGGCGTGCACGTCAGCATCTTCAACCTGGTGGGCATGAAGTTCCGCCGGGTCAGCCCGCGGCGCATCGTGCCGCCGATGATCAAGGCCAGCAAGGCCGGCATCAAGGTCACCATGAACGAGCTGGAGACGCTGTACATGGCGGGCGGCAACGTGGACCGCGTGGTGGACGCGCTGATCGCGGCGCAGTCGGCCCAGATCGAGCTGGGCTTCGACCAGTCCAAGGCCATCGACCTGGCGGGCCGCAACGTGCTTGAGGCCGTGAAGATGTCCGTCAACCCGAAGGTCATCGAGACCCCGGTCATCGCCGCCATCGCCAAGGACGGCATCGAGCTGCGGGCCAAGGCCCGGGTCACCGTCCGCGCCAACATCGCCCGGCTGGTCGGCGGCGCGGGCGAGGAGACCATCATCGCCCGCGTGGGCGAGGGCATCGTCACCACCGTCGGCTCCTCCGAGAGCCACAAGGACGTGCTGGAGAACCCGGACCTGATCAGCCGCACCGTGCTGAACAAGGGCCTGGACGCCGGCACCGCGTTCGAGATACTGTCCATCGACATCGCCGACGTGGACGTGGGCCGCAACGTGGGCGCGCAGTTGCAGATGGACCAGGCCGAGGCCGACCGGCGCATCGCCCAGGCCAAGGCCGAGGAGCGCCGCGCGATGGCCGTCGCCCACGAGCAGGAGATGAAGGCCAGCGTGCAGGAGATGCGGGCCAAGGTCGTGGAGGCCGAGGCCGAGGTGCCCCGGGCTATGGCCGCCGCGCTCCGCGAGGGCAAGCTGGGCGTGATGGACTACTACAACATGCAGAACGTCCAGTCCGACACCCGCATGCGCGAGGCCATCGCCGGGGAGACCGTCCCCGCCCAGAACGACAAGGACATCAAGAAGTGACCACCCGGTAAGGGGGCGAACCGATGGAATTCATCGTCTTTTTGCTGATGATCGTGTTCTTCCTGACCCTCGGCAAGCAGGAGGCCAAGAAGAAGGGAAACCAGAATGCGCAGCCCGCCAAAGCTGCCAAACCTGCCCGGCCCGCGGCGAAGCCCAGAGCGGCCAAGCCCCGGGCCGCGGCCCCGGAGGCGGTCGTCGCCCGTGCCGCGGCCTTCGAGCAGGGCCACAGCGGGCACGACGCCGAGGGCTGCGTGGGCGGCTCGATGGAACACGCTCACACCGAGGGCGAGTCCCGCGCCGAGCACAGCCGCCACGTGGAGGCCCAGCGCCAGCGGGAGGCCGAGGAGCACCGCGCCGCGCAGCTGGCCGGGGAGCTGGCCGCCATGAACGTGCGCCGCATGCGGCAGGCCGTGGTGATGGCGGAGATACTGGACAAGCCCAAGGCGCTGCGGCGCAAATCTTAACGATTAGTTTAGACTAAACCTGTTTATATATACCCAGGAATACGGAGGAAATGGTATGCTGACTTTACAGAGGGCCCACGAGCTCAACGACGCCGCCGTCACCGAGGAGCACCTGCGCATCCACGCGCTGAACGTGGCCTACGCGATGGGCGCGATGGCGGAGCACTTCGGCGGCGACGTGGAGCACTGGCAGGCGGTGGGCGTGCTGCACGACTACGACTACCAGGAATGGCCGGAGGAGCACTTGAAGCACACGGAGGGGCCGCTGCTGGCCGCGGGGGTGGACCCGGAGGACGTGCGCGCCATCATGAGCCACGGCTACACCATCTGCACGGACGTGGAGCCGCTGACCGACATGGAGAAGAGCCTGTTCACGGTGGACGAATTGACCGGCATCATCCAGGCCTGCGCCCGCATGCGGCCCAGGGGCATCACCGACCTGGAGGTCAAGAGCTTCATGAAGAAGTTCAAGGACAAGAAGTTCGCCGCCAAGTGCGACCGGGCGCTGGTGCTCAAGGGCTGCGAGATGCTGGGCATGGACGTGAAGGACGTGGCCGCCATCTGCATCGAGGGCATGAAGGCCCACGCCGAGGAGATCGGATTGCTGGGCACCGAAGCCTGATCCAAGGAGGATTTTCGACTATGATCTTGAAAGCGACCGCCGAGAACGTGCTGCGGGAGGCCCTGCGCACGGGCGGCGACTTCGCGGAGCTGTTTTTGGAGGACCGCAGGAGCGGGGCCATGTCGCTGGTGGACGGCCACGTGGAGACCGCCTCCACCGTGCGCCGCCACGGGGCGGGCCTGCGGGTGTACAAGGGGCTGAACAGCGTCTACGTGCACACCAACGACACGTCCCCGTCGGGGCTGATGGCCTCGGCCCGCAAGGCCGCGGACGCGGTGCGGGGCGACGCCGCCATCGGCGACCTCCACCTGACCCGCGCCCTCCAGCGCAACATCCACTACATCCGGGAGATGCCCATGGACGTGGCCGGGGCGCGCAAGGCGAAGCTCTTGCGCGACTGCGACCTGGCGGCGAAGGCGGTGTCCACGGAGATCACCCAGGTGCGGGCCAGCCTCGTCCACTGGGACAGCGACGTCGTGATCGCCAACTCCGACGGCCTGCTCACCGGGGACACCCGGGTCTACACCCGCATGTACGTCAACGCCGTGGCGTCCAAAGGCGGCGACAGCCAGTCCGGTCGGGAGGCGCCCGGGGCCATGATGGGCTTCGAGCTGTTCGACCGCATCGATCCCTGTGCGGCGGCGCGGACGGCGGCGGAGCGGGCGGTGACCATGCTCCACGCCGATCCCTGCCCCGCGGGGCGCATGCCCGTGGTCATCGACGGCGGCTTCGGCGGCGTCATCTTCCACGAGGCCTGCGGCCATTCCCTCGAGGCGGCGGCGGTGGCCTTCGGCAACTCCGAGTTCGCGGGCAAGCTGGGCCAGCAGATCGCCGCGCCTTGCGTCACCGCCGTGGACGACGGCACCGTCGCCAACGCATGGGGCTCGCTGAACATCGACGACGAGGGCGTGCCGACCACGAAGCTGACCCTCATCGAGAACGGCGTGCTGAAAAACTACATGGTGGACCGGCTGAACGGGCGGCGCATGGGCGTGCCCTCCACCGGCAGCGGCCGGCGGCAGGACTACACCTACGCCCCGACCTCCCGCATGCGCAACACCTACATCGCGGCGGGTCAGGACGACGAGGCGGAGATCATCGCCTCCTGCCCGGACGGGCTGTACGCCAGGTCGATGGGCGGCGGCAGCGTCAACCCCGTCACCGGCGAGTTCAACTTCGCCGTGGACGAGGGCTACCTCATCCGAAACGGCAGGATCGCCGCGCCCGTGCGGGGCGCGTCGCTGATCGGGCGCGGGTCGGAGATATTGATGAAGATCGACCGCGTGGGCCGGAACATGACGATGGCCCAGGGCATGTGCGGCGCGTCCAGCGGCAGCGTGCCCGTGAACGTGGGCCAGCCGATGATCCGCGTGACCGACATCACGGTGGGAGGGCGATGAGCATGGACAGGGCAGGATTCATCCGCGAGCTGCTTGACCGCGGCGTCCGGCGCGGCGTGGCCGCCGAGGTGTGCACCGAGGACGGCGCGTCCTTCGAGGTGCAGGTCAAGGACGGCGAGGTGCTGCAATACAACGTGTCCGACGGCATGGGCCTCGGCCTGCGGGTGTTGAAGGACGGCAGGACCGGCACGGCCTCCACCCAAATTTTGGACGAGGAGGCGCTGGACCAGCTCCTGGACGGGGCCATCGAGAACGCCGAGTTGGTGGAGTCTAAGGACGAGCAGTTCATGTTCCCCGGCAGCGACAGCTACCCGGCGCTGGACCTGTACAACCCGGAGATCGACGCCATCCCCGCCGCGGAGAAGATCGACATGGCGATGCGGCTCGAAAAGCTGGCATTGTCCCAGGACCCCCGGGTCACGCAGATCGAGGACTGCGCGGTGTTCTCCACCACCAGCGCGCGGGGCATGGTCAACACGCTGGGGCTTGACGTGTCGTCGAAGGCGAGCCTGTTGGGCGGCTACGTGTCCGTGGTGGCCCGGGACGGCGACCAGGTGAACACCGGCATGAAGGTGTTCTTCACCATGGACCCCAAGTCGGTGGACCTGGAGGCCGTGGCGCAGGCGGCGGTCCGGGAGGCGGTGGACGGCCTGGGCGGGACGCCGGTGGCCTCCGGCAAGTACCGGGTGCTGCTGCGGCGCAACGTGGCGGGCACGCTGCTGTCCACGTTCTCGGGCATCTTCTCCGCGGACAACGCCCAGCGCGGCCTGTCCCGGCTGGCCGGGCAGGAGGGCGAACAGATCGCCGCCGATTGCGTGACGATCATGGACGATCCCCATCGCCCGGGCAGCGCGTCCTCCGCGCCGTTCGACGGCGAGGGCGTGGCCACCGTGGTCAAGGCCGTGGTGGAGAATGGCAGGCTGAACACGCTGCTGCACGACCTAAAGACCGCCCACAAGCAGGGCGTGGCCACCACCGCCAACGGGGCGCGGTCGTCCTACGCCGCGCCGGTGGGCATCGCGCCCACCAACTTCTACTTCGCCCCGTCGGGCGATGATTTCGACGCCATGCTCGCAAGGACCGGCGACGGCCTGCTCATCACCGAATTGCAGGGCATGCACGCCGGGGCCAACGCCATCACCGGCGACTTCTCGCTGGCGGCCAAGGGCTTCGTCGTGGAGGGCGGCAAGGTGGGCCGCGCCGTCAGCCAGATCACCGTGGCGGGCAATTTCTACCAACTGTTGAAGGACATCGAGGCCGTGGGCGCGGACCTGGAGTTCCGGGTGCCCGGGGTGAGCTGCTTCGGCAGCCCGTCGCTGCTGGTGCGCGAGCTGTCCGTGGCGGGCGAGTGACAAAGGAGGAGCATCATGGTATACGACGTTGCGATCATCGGCACCGGCCCCGCGGGCGTCTCCGCGGCGCTGAATTTGAAGATACACGACAAGTCTTTCATCTGGATCGGCAAGAAGAACCTGAGCGACAAGATCGCCCGGGCCGAGCGCATCTCCAACTACCCGGGGTTCATCGACGCCTCGGGCAAGGAATTGAACGACGCCTTTTTGAAGCAGGTGGAGGCGATGGGCATCGAGATCACCGAGGCGATGGTGAACCAGATCATGCCCATGGGCGACCACTACGCGCTGCTGGCCGGGCCGGACTTCTACGAGGCCAAGGCCCTGATCCTCACCACCGGCGTCAACCAGACCGGCGGGCTCAAGGGCGAGGCGGAGTTCCTGGGCCGGGGCGTCAGCTACTGCGCCACCTGCGACGGCGGGCTGTACCGGGGCAAGACCATCGCCGTGGTGTGCAACAACGCCCGGTTCGAGCACGAGGCCCAGTTCCTGGCGGGGCTGGCCGAGAAGGTCTACTTCTTCCCGTACTATAAAAATCCCGGCCTGACCGCCGACAACGTGGAGGCGCCCGCGGGCCGTCCCGTGGCCGTGGAGGGCGAGATGCGGGTGACCGCGCTTAAGATGAACGACGGCTCCAGCCTGCCGGTGGACGGGCTGTTCTGCCTGAGGGACTCCATCTCGCTGGGCACGCTGCTGCCGGGCCTGGAGACCGACGGCGGGCACATCGCCGTGGATCGGAAGATGGCCACCAACCTGCCGGGCGTCTACGCCGCCGGCGACTGCACCGGCCGGCCCTATCAGTACACCAAGGCCGTGGGCGAGGGCAACGTCGCCGCGCACAGCATATTGGATTATTTGGCGGAAAAGAAGTGAGCGAACGACCGGCCCCCGCGCACGGGAGCCGGTCGTTCCTTTTATCCCTTGATGGCCTTCCGCAATCGCTCCAGCCCTTCCTTGAGCGTCGCCCGCGGGCAGGCCAGCACGAACCGCTGGAACTGCTCGCCCTGTTTGCCGAAGATGCCGCCGTCGTCCAGCCACAGCTTCGCCTTGTTGGCGACGAGGTCGTGGAGCTGCGCGGGGGTCAGGCCCAGCGCGGAGCAGTCCACCCACGCCAGGTACGTGCCCTCCGGCTCGATCAGCTTCAATTCGGGGAGGTTCTCCGCGAGGTAATCCCGCATGAACGCCACGTTGCCCTTGAGGTAGTCCTTCAGCGCGTCCAGCCACGGGTCGCCCGTGCGGTACGCGGCCTTGCAGGCGGCTTGGCCGACGTTGTTGAGCCCCGACCAGCCGGTGGCCTCGATCTCTGCCTTCACCTTTTTGCGCACGTCCGCGCCGGGGATGAACAGGTTGGACACCTGCAAGCCCGCCAGGTTGAAGGCCTTGCTGGGCGCGGTGCACACCACGGCCTGCTCCATCAGCTCCGGCACGGCCATGACCAGCGGCGTGTGGGGATGGTCGGGCCAGGTGAAGTCGCAGTGGATCTCGTCGGACACCACGGTGACCCCGTGGCGCAGGCAGATGTCCCCCGCGCGGCGAAGCTCCTCCCGGGTCCAGACCCGCCCCGCGGGGTTGTGGGGGCTGCACAGTATGAACAGCTTCACGCCGTTTTCGACGATGGCCCGCTCCATGCCGTCGTAGTCCATGACGTACCGGCCGTCCCCATAGATCAGCGGGTTCTCGATCACCCTGCGCCCGTTGTCCCGCACGGTCTTGAAGAAGGGATAGTACACCGGCGGCTGGATGAGCACCCCCGCCCCGGGCTCGGACAGCGCCCGCACGGCCATCGCCAGCGCGAACACCACGCCCGGGGTGCGCACCAGCCACTCGGGCTTCGTTTGCCAGCCGAAGCGGCGCTCGAACCAGCCGCCCACGGCCTCGTAGTAGTCCGGCTTCACGCCGGTGTAGCCGAAGATGCCGTGCTCGACGCAGGCCCGCGCCGCGTCCAGCACGCCGTCGGGGGCGCGGAAGTCCATGTCCGCCACCCACATGGGCAGCGCGTCGGCGGGGACGCCGTGCTCCTCGGCGAAGTCGAATTTGATGCAATCGGTGTTGTGTCGGTCGATGACGGTGTCAAAGTCGAAGCTCATGCCCGCTTCGCCCTCCTCTTCTTCTTCTTGCTGGGACGGATGAAGTCCCTGAACGCCGGGAAGCGCCTGCGCAGGGCGCTGACGACGGCCCGGGCGCACTCGGCGGCGGCGATGCCCACGGCGATGCCCGCGAACACGTCGGTGGGATAGTGGACGCCCACGTACAGCCGGGAGAAGCATATGAGCAGCGCCAAAATCAGCGCCGGGACGCCGTAGCGCTTCCTCATCCCCCGGAACAGCACCCACGCGCAGGCCAGCGAATTGGTGGCGTGGCCCGAGGGAAAGGAGAAGTCGTGCTGCTTCTCGATCATCAGCTGAAGCCCCTCGATCAGCTCATAGGGCCGGGTGCGGGCGATCCAATTTTTCAGGACGATGTTCACCACCACCAGCCCGATCAGCATCGAGACGGCGCTGGTGACCCCGACCCGGCGGGTCCTTCGGGGGATCAGCAGTATGAGCGTCAGCGCGATCCACAGAAGCCCCTTGTCGCCCAGGTGGGTGATGAACACCACGACGGGGTCCAGGACGCCGCGCAGGTGCGCCTGTATCCACAGCAGTATGGAAGCGTCGAAGTTGAATATAGCCGCGCTCATGCCTGTCGCCTCCTGTACACGTCGAATAGCTTGAGCGCCTCCTCCGCGGAGGTGACGCCGCCGGTGGCGCTGGCGTCGCCCAGGGACGTGGCCGCCGCCGCGATGCCCAGGTCGATGGACTTTTCGAGGGTCCAGCCCTGCTCCGCGCCGTAGAGCACGCCCGCGCAGAAGGCGTCGCCCGCGCCCACGGAGCCGACGATCCTGTCCTCGGGGAGGATGAGGCTGCCCAGCTCCACATAGCGCCCCTGCTCGTCCAGGCCGTAGCCCCCCTCGGGGCAGTGGATGACCGCCCAGGTGGACACGCCCATGCGCTTCATGGCCTCCAGCGCCGCGGGCAGGTTCTCTTTGAGCAGCATGCCGTCGGCGTTGCGCAGCGCGACGCCGGTGGTCTGCTCGGCCTCGTACTCGTTGATGACGCAGTAGTCGGTGTACCGAAGCGCCGGGGGCACCAGCCGTTTGAACCGGTCGCTGGCCTCGCTGACCACGTCGATGGAGGTCTTGAGCCCGTGCTCCTGGGCGTGCTTCAAAAGCCGCGCCATCCGGCTGCCGTATTCCTCGTCCGGCTGGTCCAGGGCGTTTAAGAGCAGTATGTAGCCGATGTGGAAGATGTCGGCGTTGACGTTTGACCAGTCGATGTCGTCCTCGGTGAACCGGCCGTTGGCCCCTAAATAGGTAAAGAACGTGCGCTGCTTGTTCTTCACGTCCGCCATCACGCTGGTGAAGGCCGAGATGCCCTCCCGCACCACGTTGGACGTGTCGATGTTTTCATACTCGCCCAGCACCTTCAATATCAGGTCGCCCTCGGCGTCCTCCCCGATCTTGCCCAGCGCGTACAGCGGCAGCGTCCCGTCCAGCTTCGCCAGGTCCACCACCACGTTGCATACCGCCCCGCCCGTGGAGCGCGCGATGCCGTCGTGGATGTGCACCAGCTCGCCCTGCTTGGGCCAGCCCTCTATCGGGTACGTGATGTCCACGATCATGTTCCCCGCAACACAGATGCCCTTGCGCATTCGTATCTCTCCTTCGTGTGGAATATCGCTATGTATAGTTTACCACAAAGCTTTAACAAACACAAGGAAGAAGTTTTTATAACAGGGGAGCGCGACGCCGCGCCGCGCTCCGCGATACAAACTATACCAGCGCCGGCTCCTTGAGGTACGCCTTCTGCCGCTCGATGATGTCGTTCTGTTCGACGATGAAGCGGCTGGCGATGCCGGCGGCGCCGGGGTCGGCGTCGGGGCAGGTGTTGCGGGCTTTGGTGAGCTCGATGATGCCCATGGTGGCCCCCTGGATGACCATCTCGGCGATATGGGCGTTGGAGCGGTCGGTCAGCGTGTTCATCTGGGTGCCGGCCCACATGCCGGCCTTCTGCATCAGGCCCACCGGCTCGGGCTGCCCGCCCGCGGCGGCCAGGGCGCTCTCGGCCTGCCGTGCGGCGGACTGGTATTGATGGAGCTCCCGGTCCAGCTCGCCCCGCATCTCCGGGCTCTCCGCCCGGCCGATGAGCTGCCCGATGGCCTCCTCGCCCGTGCGCGCGCTGCGCACCACGTCCTGCAAGAGCTGTATCGTCTCGTTCATGCTCTCCCTCCTGCGATGTTTTCGCGGCCGCAATCGTATTATGACCGGCCGCGCGCGGTCGCAAGCGTGGCAATTACAGGGCTGGAAATCGTTAAAAATGATGGAAGAAAAGTCAAAAACTGCAATTTGACCGCGATCGCGCTTGATTTTTGGCCTTTATCGCGGTATCATAATTATGCAATACTGCAATTACACAACGATTGGAGCGATACCACATGCTGAACATCCGCGTTGAGAGGACCACCGCGCCCAAGGCGAAGCCGGTCCCGGGCCAGAAGCTGGGCTTCGGCCACATCTTCACAGATCACATGTTCGTGATGGATTACACCGAGGGCCAGGGCTGGCACGACGCCCGCATCGTCCCCTACCAGAACATCTCGCTGGCCCCGTCCGCGATGGTGTTCCACTACGGCCAGGAGATGTTCGAGGGCCTCAAGGCCTATCGCGGCGCCAACGGCGAGGCGTACCTGTTCCGCCCGGACATGAACGCCAAGCGCGCCAACGCCTCCAACGACCGCCTGTGCATCCCGCAGATCCCGGAGGAGGACTTCGTGCAGGCCATCCGCGAAGTGGTCGCCATCGACAAGGACTGGATCCCCACCGAGCCGGGCACCAGCCTGTACATCCGCCCCTTCGTCATCGCCACCGACGAGTTCCTGGGCGTGGCTCCGTCCAAGACCTACCTGTTCATGATCATCCTCAGCCCCTCCGGCGCGTACTATGAGAGCGGCCTCGCGCCCGTGGGCATCTGGATCGAGGACGAGTACGTCCGCGCCGTGCGCGGCGGCATCGGCTTTGCCAAGACCGGCGGCAACTACGCCGCGTCCCTGATCGCCCAGGTCAAGGCCCACGACGGCGGCTACTCCCAGGTGCTGTGGCTGGACGGCGTGGAGCGCAAGTACATCGAGGAAGTCGGCGCGATGAACATCATGTTCAAGATCGACGGCAAGATCGTCACCCCCGCGCTGAACGGCTCCATACTGCCCGGCATCACCCGCAACTCCGTCCTCTTCCTGTGCCGCCAGTGGGGCATGGACGTGGAGGAGCGCAAGGTCTCCGTGGACGAGCTGATCGAGGCCCAGAAGAACGGCAAGCTGGAGGAGGTCTTTGGCACCGGCACCGCCGCCGTCATCTCCCCCGTGGGCAAGCTGCGCTATATGGACGAGGTCATGACCATCGGCGACGGCAACATCGGCCCCGTGACCCAGAAGCTGTACGACACCATCACCGGCATCCAGACCGGCAAGATCGAGGATCAGTACGGCTGGCGCGTCAGGGCTGACTGAAAAAAACGACAGGGATCATCCGCCGGACCCGCTGCGCGCGGGTCCGGCGGATGCGTATTGCAATCATGCTTCGATATCGACACTATATCTGGGATTTTGACGGCACGCTGTTCGACAGCTATCCCCATTCGACGCAGGCGTTATATGATACCGCCAAGTATTACGGCGCGGACGTGGACTATGATGCGTTGAGCCGCGCCATACGCCACAGCTTCGCCCGGGCCTTCGCGCTGGTGGGGCTGGATGAGGAACAGCTTGTACGCTTCCACCGCCTGCGGGGTGACGACGCCTTCGGCCCGCCGGTGGTGCCCTTCCCCGACGCGGAGGCTGTGCTTCGGGCGCTGTCGGCGAACGGGGCGCGGCACTACCTGTACACCCACTCCAACCGGCGCATGTCCGTCAGGTTCATGGAGCGCTATGGCATGGAGCGCCATTTCACCGGCTTCGTCACCGCCGACGACCCCGGCTTCGCCATGAAGCCCAGCCCGGACGCCATACGCTATATCCTCGCCCGCTGGCACATCGACCCCGCCGACGCCGTCATGGTGGGCGACCGGGAGATCGACATGCGCTGCGCCCGGGACGCCGGGGTGGACGGCATACTGGTGGACCCCGACCGGCTGGTGGAGGCAACCTGTGCTTCATGGAGGGTAGACAGGCTTTCGGAGATCGTCGATGCAAGAACGTGGGATTTGAGTGTGGAGAGTGAAGAGTGAAGAGTGGAGAGTGGAGATGTGGTTCAAATCCTGACGGATTTGTTTGATCAAATGGTCAAAGCAGCGGCACTATGCTATTTTACAGTTTGAATAAAAAGAAATCCGCAAGGATTTCATCCAAAACTCCACTCTTAACTCTCCACTCTCAACTCTATTATTTCCTCTATAATCGAAAGCGACAATCCTTCGGGATGTCGCTTTACGAATGTCCTCCCGATGTGGTATAATGTATCCAGGAAATCATCACCCTCGACAGGAGGCAGACATGCAGAATCAGAAGATCCGCGTCACCGTGCGCATCGCGGGCAAGGACTACACCATCGCCAGCACCGACGCCCCGGAATACGTGAACCGGGTGGCGGGCTATGTGGACCGCAAGATGAACGAGCTGAGCCTGGCCACCCACCTGCCGGCGTCGCAGCTGGCGGTGCTGGCCGCCATCAACGCCACCGACGACATGCTCAAGTCCCGGGACGAGATCGACCGGCTGCGCCGGGAGGGGCAGGCGCTGCACCAGCAGACGGAGCAGCTTAAAGCGGACCTGGCCGACCGCGACCGTGAGATCGCGCGGCTGACGGCGGCGCTGGAGGCGAAGCGGGCCGATGCTTGAGCGCAGGATGGAGCTGCTGGCCCCCGCCGGGGACATGGACGCCCTGCGGGCCGCGGTGCAGAACGGCGCGGACGCGGTGTACCTGGGCACGGGCAGCTTCAACGCCCGGCGGCACGCGGGGAACTTCGACGGCGAGGCGCTGAAGCGGGCGGTGGACTACTGCCACCTCCGGGACGTGCGCGTCCACGTGACGCTGAACACGCTGACCCGGCAGGACGAGCTGCCCGCGCTGTTCGACACCATCCGCTTGATAAACGAAAGCGGCGCGGACGCGGTGATCGTGCAGGACTTCGGCGCGGCCCGGGCCGTGCGGCAGATGGCCCCGGACATCGAGCTGCACGCCAGCACCCAGATGGCCGCCCACAACGTCCAGGCGGCGCGGTTTTTGCGCGGCCAGGGCTTCGGGCGCGTGGTGCTGGCCCGGGAGTGCACCTTCGAGGACATGGCTGCCTGCGCCGCCACGGGCATCGACGTGGAGGCGTTCGTCCACGGGGCGCTGTGCGTGGCCTGCTCCGGCCAGTGCCTGATGTCGTCCCTGGTGGGCGGGCGCAGCGGCAACCGGGGCCTGTGCGCCCAGCCCTGCCGCCTGCCGTGGCGGTTGGACGGGCGGGAGGGGTACCTGCTGTCCACCAGGGACCTGTGCGGCATCGACGACCTGGCGCGGCTCCGGGACGCGGGGGTCGCAAGCCTCAAGATCGAGGGGCGGCTCAAGCGGGCCGAGTACGTGGCCGTCACCGTGGCGGCGTACCGGCGGGCGCTGGACGCGCTGTACGACGGCGTGCCCTTCGATACAAATGCGGCCCGGGACGACCTTCGGCAGATGTTCAACCGGGGCGGCTTCACCCGGGGCTACGGCGCGGGGGTCCGGGAGGACGCGCTGATGTTCCCCGACCGGCCCAACCACCTGGGCGTGGCGGCGGGCGCCTGCCGCCGACCAGGGAAAATCGC
>JAFUWR010000307.1 GCA_017471125.1 Clostridia bacterium
CTTGCCCTGGTCCTCGGCCAGCGCGTTGGCCAGGCCGAAGGCGCTGACGGTGTTGCCGGTCATCGCCATCGCCGCCAGCGTCGTCGCCGCCACGATCTCCTTCAGGCCGCCGCCCGCCACATCGTCCAATTCCTCATCGGTCAGCTCGACGGCTTCCAATTTCTTGTTTTCCATGTTCTTCTTCATATCGTCCTTCATCGTGATTGCCTCCTTTTTCGGTCGGTCATGTGTTTTTCTGTTTTCTGGGGACATTATATCACGGGAATGGTCACAAAACCATCACACGATCAGGACTTTTTTTAGCCGAAGCCCAGCGCCGTTTTCCAAATGGGAAATATTATGATTACATCCCCACTATTGAGAAAACGCGCCGCTTCTGCTATAATCATGATATAGAAAGCCATATTTTTCCGAAGGAGCTGTGATCACCTATGAAACTGGGCGTCGTTGGCCTGCCGAACGTGGGCAAGAGCACGCTGTTCAACGCCATCACCTGCGCGGGCGCGCAGGCGGCGAACTATCCCTTCTGCACCATCGAGCCGAACACGGGCGTGGTGGCGGTGCCGGACCACCGGCTGGACGTGCTGGCGGAGATGTACCATCCCGAGAAGTACACCCCGGCCACGCTGGAATTCGTGGACATCGCGGGGCTGGTGAAGGGCGCGAGCCGGGGCGAGGGCCTGGGCAACAAGTTCCTCTCCCACATCCGCGAGGTGGACGCCATCGTGCACGTGGTGCGCTGCTTCGAGGACGACAACGTCATCCACGTGGACGGCTCCGTGGACCCGGCCCGGGACATCGACGTCATCAACACCGAGCTGATCCTGGCCGACATCGAGACCGTCACCAAGCGGGCCGAGAAGGCGGCGGCGATGCTCAAGAAGGGCGAGAAGAAGTTCGCCGTGGAGGCCGAGGCGGGGAAGATATTGTTGGACCACTTGAATGCCGGCAAGCCCGCCCGCACCGCGCCGCTGGACGAGGACCAGCGCGCCGCGGCCCACGACTGGTTTTTGCTGACGATGAAGAAGGTCATCTACGCCGCGAACATCGGCGAATCCGACCTCGGCAAGGACGAGGACGCCATCCCGCTGGTGCAGCCGGTGAAGGCCATCGCCGCCGAGGAGGGGGCCGAGGTGCTGGTCATCTGCGCCCAGGCCGAGGAGGACATCTCCCAGATGGAGCCCGACGAGAAGCAGATGTTTTTAGACGACCTGGGCATCGGCGTGTCCGGCCTGGACCGCCTGGTGGTGCTGGGCTACAAGCTGCTCGGCCTCATCAGCTACCTGACCGCCGGTCCCAAGGAGGTCCGCGCCTGGACCATCGAGGACGGCACCAAGGCCCCCCAGGCCGCCGGCAAGATCCACACCGACTTCGAGCGCGGCTTCATCCGCGCCGAGATCGTGCCCTACGACGACCTCGTCCGCGAGGGCAGCATGAACGCCTGCAAGGAAAAGGGCCTCGTCCGCTCCGAGGGTAAGGACTATGTCATGAAGGACGGGGACGTGACATTGTTCCGGTTCAACGTATGATGACCGCCGCGCCGCTCAAGGACCGCGAGCGACCTACGATCTTTATAGCCACGGCGCTGGTGCTCTTGGCCGTCCTCGGCCTGTGGGCGGCGAGCCTGATCGCGACGGCGGTGGAGCCGCGGACGGCCACGGCCCGGGAGCTGATGGTCTCGGCGCTGTACTACCTGCCCTTCGTGCTGCTGCCCGTCGCGGCATACTGCCTGCGCCATCGCGGGCTGTCCGAGGGGCTTCGGCTGAACCCGCTGCCCGTGCTGCCCACGCTGACGGTGGCGTTCCTGGCGCTGATGTGCGTCTACGCGGCCAGCGCCGTGGACGGGCTGTGGATCGCGCTTTTGAACGCGCTGGGCCTGCACGAGCCGGACGTCACCGTGGCGGCGGCGAACTCGGCGGGCCTGACCGTCCAGATCATCGGCTCTGCGGCCATCCCCGCCGTGTGCGAGGAGCTGCTGTTTCGCGGCGTGGCGTTCTCGGCCTTTGAGCGCCGGGGCACCTGGGCGGGGCTGTGGATGTCGTCGGCGCTGTTCGCGCTGACGCACGGCAACCTGTTCGGCCTGCCGGCGTACCTGCTGGTGGGGGCCGTGGCGGCGTTCGTCGTCTACGCGCTGGATTCGCTGTACGCGGGCATGCTGTTCCACACGGTCTACAACACCGCCATACTGGTGATCCTCTACACCCTGTCCGACCAGGCCGAGGCGCTGGCCGAGGCGGGGGCGTCGGTGGACTACCTGTCGGCGGCGCTGGACCTGGCGGTGGTGGGGCTGCTGATCGGGGCCACGCTGTGGACGCTGGACCTGCGCCGCCGCGCCGCGGGCATCGCGCCGGTGCCCCGGGACAGAGCGCCCCTCGCGAAGCGGGAGCGCGTGATGCTGATATTGTTGCTCGTCGTGCTGGCGGCTTCGACCGTCGTGGTGCAGGTGTTGACGGAGGCGGGACTGTGAACGGGACGATACTCTGCGTGGGCAGGCTCAAGGAGAAGTGGCAGCGCGACGGCTGCGCGGAGTACTTAAAGCGCCTGTCCCGCTACGGGAAATACGAGGTCGTGGCGGTGGACGACCTGCCCGCGCCGGAGAAGGCCAGCGACGCGCAGCTCAAGCAGATCGTGGAGAAGGAGGGGCAGGCGCTCCTCAAGCACATCCGGCCCAACGACCGGGTCGTCGCCCTGTGCGTGGTGGCCGACGCGCCGGACTCGGTGGCGCTGTCGAGGCGGCTCACCGGCTGGTCCGGGGACGGGCGGCGCAACGTGTTCGTCATCGGCGGCTCCAACGGCCTGTCCGACGACGTGCTTCGCCGCGCCGACGTCAAATTGTCCTTCTCCAACCTCACCTTCCCCCACGGCCTGATGCGCGTGATATTGCTGGAGCAGCTCTACCGCGCCGAGCGCATCCGCACCGGGGAGCCGTACCACAAATAGACAGGAGCCTGATGATGGAAATCCGCAAATCCACCCTGGCCGACCTGCCCCGGATGCTGGACATCTACGCCCGCGCCCGCCGGTTCATGGCCGACCACGGCAACCCGAACCAATGGGGCCCGACCCACTGGCCGCCGGAGGCGCTCCTGCGCCGGGACATCCAACAGGGCGACAGCTACGTCTGCGTCCACGAGGGGCGCGTGGTGGGCACGTTCTACTACATCTACGGGAAGGACGTGGAGCCCACCTACGCCCACATCACCGACGGCGCGTGGGAGGACGATTCCCCCTACGGCGTGGTGCACCGCATCGCCGCCGACGGCACGGTGAGGGGCGTCGGCGCGCACTGCATCGGCTGGGCCTTTGAACAGTGCGGGCACCTGCGCATCGACACCCACGGCGACAACATCGTCATGCAGCGGCTCCTTCAAAAGCTGGGCTTTATCCACCGCGGCACCATCTACGTGGAGGAGGACGACTATCCCCGCCTCGCCTACGAAAAATCCAAATAAAAAACTCGCCCGCGGGCGAGTTTTTCGTTTACCTCGAATACTTCTCCACCTTGTATTCCACCCCGTCGGTGTCCACGGTGGCGCGCTTGATGCGCTGCTCCTGCACCGGGCGGTCCTGGAAGCCGGTAGGCGTCTTGGCGATCTGGTCCACCACGTCCATGCCCTCGAGCACGATGCCGAAGGCGGCGTAGTCGCCGTCCAGGTGCGGCGCGTTGGCGTGCATGATGAAGAACTGGCTGCCCGCCGAGTTGGGCATCATGCTGCGGGCCATGGACAGCACGCCGCGGGTGTGCTTTAAGGTGTTCTGCTTGAAGCCGTTGCGGGCGAACTCGCCCTTGATGGTGTAGCCCGGGCCGCCCATGCCGGTGCCCTGGGGGTCGCCGCCCTGGATCATGAAGCCGGGGATGACCCGATGGAAGATCAGGCCGTCGTAGAAGCCCTGCTCCACCAGGTTCACGAAGTTCGCCACGGTGTTCGGGGCCACCTCGGGGTACAGCTCGGCCTTGATGACGCCGCCGTTTTCCATTTCGATGGTGACGATGGGGTTCTTGCTCATATCTTGTTCCTCCTGCCAATCACATTTTCAGGCGGGCGGCGCAACGCCGCCCCTACATATCATTTGATCTTTTCCGCGGTATAGTCCGCGCCGTGGGTGTCCACCCGGATGGACCGTATCACCTGGTCCTCGACGGGGCGGTCGCCGGCGTCGGTAGCCGTGGTCGCGATGGCGTCCACCACGTTCATGCCGCTGGTCACGCGGCCGAAGGCGGCATAGTTGCCGTCCAGATAGTCCGCGTCGGCGTGCATGATGAAGAACTGGCTGCCCGCCGAGTCGGGGTCCATGGCGCGTGCCATCGAAATGACGCCGCGCTCGTGGGACAGGTCATTTTGAAAGCCGTTGGCTGCGAACTCGCCCTTGATGGCGTAGCCCGGGCCGCCCATGCCGGTGCCCGTGGGGTCGTCGCCCTGGATCATGAAGCCCGCGATGACCCGATGGAAGATCAGGCCGTCGTAGAACCCGGCGTTGGCCAGCTCGATGAAGTTGGC
>JAFUWR010000032.1 GCA_017471125.1 Clostridia bacterium
CATATACAATTTACAGGAACCGCCCCGTGACGCTCTCCTCACACGCCCGGATCTCCTCCGGCGTGCCGCACGCGACGATCCTTCCTCCCGCCGCTCCGCCGCCGGGACCCATGTCGATGCAGTAGTCCGCGCTGCGGATGACGTCGAGGTCGTGCTCGATGACGACGACGGTGGCCCCGTGGTCGATGAGGGTCTGGAACACGCCCATCAGCGTGCGCACGTCCAGCGGGTGCAGGCCGATGGTGGGCTCGTCGAACACGAACACCGCGTCGGCCTGGCCCCGGCCCAGCTCGCTGGCCAGCTTGAGCCGCTGCGCCTCGCCGCCGGACAGGCTGGGCGTCTCCTCGCCCAGGGTCAGGTAGCCCAGGCCCAGGTCCTCCAGGACCTTGAGCCGCGGCGCGACGGTCTTCATGTCCCGGCAGAAGCGGAGCGCGGCGCTGACGTCCATGTCCATCAGCTCGGGCAGCGACCGCGCCTCGCCGGACTTGTTCATCAGCCGCACGCCCCAGGCCGCCCGGCCGTAGCGCGCGCCGCGGCAGGCGGGGCAGGGGATGTCCACGTCGGGCAAAAACTGCACGTCCAGCGATATGACGCCGGTGCCGTCGCACTCCGGGCAGCGGAGCTTCCCCGTGTTGTAGGAGAAGTCCCCGGCCTTGAAGCCCGCGGCCTTGGCATCCCGGGAACGGGCGTAGAGCTTGCGCAGCTCGTCGTGGACGTTGGCGTAGGTGGCCACGGTGGAGCGCACGTTGATGCCGATGGGCGTGGCGTCGATGAGCTTCACGTGGCGGATGCCCTCGGCCTCGATGCGCGTCACGTGGGCCGGAAGGGGCCTGCCCTCGATGGCCGCGGCCAGCCCGGGCACCAGGCTCTCCAGCACCATGGTGGTCTTGCCCGACCCGGACACGCCGGTGACCGCGGTCAGCCGCCCCTTGGGGATGTCCACGTCCAGCGGCCTGACGGTGTGGATCGCCTCGGTGGACAGATGGACGCGGCCCTCGGCGAACAGCTCGTCCGGCGCTGTGCGCGGGCGCGTCACGGCCTCCCGCCCGGCCAGGAACGGGCCGATACTGGAGACATCGCTATGGATGATGTCCTCCACCGTGCCCTCGGCCACCACCCGGCCGCCGTCCGCGCCGGCACGGGGCCCCAGCTCGATGATCCAGTCGGCCTCCTTCAATATCTGCGCGTCGTGGTCCACCAGCAGCACCGAGTTGCCGTCGGCCACCAGGTCCCGCATGACGCCGTTCAGCCCCACGATGTTGGCCGGGTGCAGCCCGATGGACGGCTCGTCCAGCACGTACAGCACCCCCGTGGTGCGGTTGCGCACGGCCCGGGCCAGCTGCATCCGCTGCCGCTCGCCGGTGGACAGCGTGGACGCGGGCCGGTCGAGGGTCAGGTAGGAAAGCCCCAGGTCCATCAGCCGCCGCGCCACCGACTGGTAGGCGTCGCAGATGCTCCGCGCCATGGGGCGCATCTCCGCGGGCAGCCCCTCGGGCACGGAGGCGATCCACTTCACGGATTCCGCCAGCGTCATCCCGCACGCCTCGGCCAGATTGATGCCCAGCAGCCGCGGCCGCCGCGCCTTTTCCGACAGCCGGGTGCCGCCGCAGTCCGGGCAGACCTCCTCCTTCAAGAACTTCTCCACCCGCTTCATGCCCTTCTCGTCGGTGACCTTGGACAGGGCGTTCTCCACGGTGTAGGTGGCGTTGAAGTAGGTGAAGTCCAGCTCCCCGGCCTGGTTGGTGGTCTTGGAGTGGTAGAGGATGTGCTTCTTCTCGGCGGGGCCGTGGAACACGATGTCGCGCTCGCGGGGCGTCAGCTCCCGAAACGGCACGTCGGTGCGCACGCCCATCTCCCGGCACACGTCGGTCATCAGCGACCACATGAGGCTGTTCCACGGGGCCACCGCGCCCTGGTCGATGGTCAGCGACTCGTCGGGCACCAGCGTCGATTCGTCCACCGTCCGCACCGTGCCCGTGCCGCCGCAGCGGGCGCAGGCCCCCTGGCTGTTGAAGGCAAGCTCCTCCGCCGACGGGGAATAGAACCGCTCGCCGCAGACGGGGCACTCCAGGTCCCGCCCCGCCGCCACGGCCAGGGTGGGCTCGAGGGTGTGGCCGTTGGGACAGACGTGGCACGCCAGCCGCGAGAACATCAGCCGCAGGCCGTTCAGCAGTTCCGTGCCCGTGCCGAAGGTGGAGCGCATGCCCGGCACCCCGGGCCGCTGCCGCAGGGCCAGCGCCGCGGGCACGTAGCGCACGTCGTCCACGTCCGCCCGCGCCGCCTGGGTCATCCGCCGCCGGGTGTAGGTGGACAGCGATTCCAGGTAGCGCCGGGAGCCCTCCGCGTACAGCACCCCCAGCGCCAGCGAGGACTTGCCCGACCCCGATACCCCCGCCACGCCCACGATACAGTCCAGCGGCACGTCCACGTCGACGTTCTTCAGGTTGTGCACCCGCGCGCCGCGGATCTCTATTTTGTTTGGGGCTTTGTCGTTCGTCATCATTCTTCCTCTTCCCTGAACTGTTTCCTGTATTGCAATGGGCTCGTCCCCGTGAGCTTCTTGAACACGGAGCAGAAGTAATTGCCGGAGGACCAGCCGAGGTTATAGGCGATGTCGGTGACGGTCTTGTCGGTGTTCTCCAATTCGGCCTTGGCCCGCTCGACCTTGCAGGCGGTGATATAGACGGCGGGGGTCTGGCCGGTCTCCTCCCGGAAGCGGGTCTTGAACCGGGACAGCGAGTAGCCCGCGAGATTCGCCAGCCCCGTCAGGTTCATCGGCTCGGCGATGTTCTCGGCGATGTAGTCGATGACCCGCCTTATCCGCGCGTCGGAGGGCGCGCACAGGGGCGTCTCCACCGGCGGCAGGCTGACGAACCGATACAGGAAGCACACCAGGTGCGAAAGCCCCGCGGCCTTCATCATGTCGTCCGGGTCGGAGAACAGCTCGAACGACTTCCGTAGGATGGCAAGGTCCTGGTGCCCCAGCCGCAGCAGACGGTGGGGGAGGGTCTCGAGGGCGCGGCACAGCGCCCGCCCCCGCTCCCGGTTGAGCCCCAGGAAGTCGTCGGCCTCCCGCAGGTTCAGCTGCACCGCGTACAGCTCGCAGGGCTCCTGCTGGCGCTCGTTGCCGGTGGCGTGGTACTCCCCGGGGAACACCACCAGCGCCTCGCCGCCGGTGTAGAGTATGGACTCCATGCGCTCGCCCTTGTACAGCCGCGTGCTGCGCCGCCCCTTGACGATGCAGTGGATCTCCATGATGCCGCTGTGGTAGTGCATGGGCGTGGGTGGCTCCGCGGCGAGGCGGTTCATGCAGGTGAAGTTCATCAGGCCGCCGACCCCGTGGACATCCCGGGTGATGATCTTGCTGCGCTTCTCCCATCGAAAGCTGTCGATCTGCTCCACCGGCGTGCGGTTTTCAGACATCCGCGTCCCTCCCCATGTCCGATACCTAAAAATGATAATATCGTACTGAAAATGATTCTAAATGCAAATTGTCTCTCATCACATTATAATAAATATGGACCGACGTTTCAAGTAAAAACGTATAAACAAAGAATATAATGTTAGGGGAGGATTTCCATGAAAACCATCGCCAACGGCGTGTGGCCGGTGATGATCACGCCCTTTACCGAGGACAACAAGATCGACTACGCCGCCGTGGAGAAGATCATCGAGTGGTACGACAAGGAGGGCGTCACGGGCATCTTCGCCGTGTGCCAGTCCAGCGAGATGTTCTTCCTGACGAAGGAGGAGCGCCTCGCGCTGGCGAAGTTCGTCATCGACAACACGCCCAAGCACATCGGCGTGGTGGTGTCCGGCCACGTGGCCGAGGCCGTGGACGACCAGGTCCGCGAGGCCCAGGCCATGGTGGACATGGGCGCGGACGCCTACGTGTTCATCTCCAACCAGTTCGCCCGGCAGGACGAGGGCGACGACGTGGCGAAGAAGCGCATCGAGTACCTGGTCAGCCACATCGAGGCCGACGCCTTCGGCGTGTACGAGTGCCCCGCGCCCTACAAGCGCCTGCTGACCCCGGAGATGCTCAAGTGGATGGCCGGCACGGGCAAGTTCTCCTTCTTGAAGGACACCTGCTGCGAGCTTGAGCAGCTGAAGGCCAAGTGCGACGCCGTGCGCGGCACCGGCCTCAAGATCTTCAACGCCAACGGCGCGACGCTGCTCGAATCCCTTAAGATGGGCTGCGCGGGCTATTCCGGCGTCATGGCCAACTTCCACACCCGGTTCTACGCCTGGCTGTGCAAGAATTTCGAGGTGGAGCCGGAGCGCGCCGAAAAGATGATGGCCTTCCTCGGGGCCGCCAGCACCATCGAGTGCCAGGTCTACCCCGTCAACGCCAAGTACCACATGAACCTGGTGGGCGTGCCCATGAGCCTGGTCACCCGGTCCAAGGACCCCGCCCTGTTCACCTCCAGCCGCCGCCTCGAGATCGAGCAGTTCCTGGAGTGCGAGAAGATGTTCGAGGAGAGCTTCTTCAAGTGATCGAGAATACCTCATCCGGCGCTTCGCGCCACCTTCCCCTACAGGGGAAGGCTTTTGGCCCGTTCCCCATGCCTTCCCCTTTACGCACCGCCGCTACTCCGCGAAGCGGAAGCGGCGGCAGCGCGGGGCTGGCATCCGTAGGATGCGCCCCGGCTGGTCGCGCCTGCTTTTGGCAGTGGCGCGACTGCTGGCCAGGGAAGATGGATCGACCGAAGGTCGAGACGGATGAGGTGGTCCCCCTACTCCCTACTGCCTACTCCCTACTCCCTCAAGACCCCATTAACCGCAAGGTTATGATATAATTAAAGGAGGTTTCACCCATGAAAAAGCTGTTGGCCCTGATCCTTGCCGCCCTGATGCTGCTGTCCTGCGCCGCGTTCGCGGAGGACTTCGAGGTCTCCCAGGACTATTCCGACATCCCGATCGAAAAGACCGGTGACTATGACGCCTCCGGCGATCCCGCCGCGGAGCTGATCTTCACCTCCGTGTCCGTCACCGGCGACAGCCACACCACCGCCATGTCCGCCTTCGCCGACGCCGTGAAGGAGCTGTCCGGCGGTTCCGTCGAGTGCAAGACCTACGCCGACGGCACCCTGTTCTCCTCCGAGGTGGAGTGGGACGCCATCTCCTCCGGCCAGGCCGACCTGGCCTACATCTCCTTCCCGACCCTGTCCACCCAGGACGGCCTGGAGTGGTGCGCCATGGTGAACTCCGGCTATTTCTGGGCTTCCTATGAGCACATGACCTCCACCCTGAACGACTCCGAGGTCGGAGAGAAGATCTTCGCCGAGATCGAGGAGAAGACCAACGTGGTGCCGCTGGGCGCCTACTACCTGGGCAGCCGCGTCATCAACACCCGCGCCAAGGAGATCAACTCCTACGACGACATGGCCGGCCTGCTGCTGCGCATGCCCGGCTCCGAGGCCTGGCAGAACCTGGGCGCGGCCCTGGGCGCCAACCCCACCCCCCTGTCCTTCTCCGAGCTGTACACCGCGCTGTCCACCGGCGCCGTGGACGCCCAGGACAACCCGCTGCCCTCTGACATCTCCGCGAAGTTCTACGAGGTCGCGCCCTACATCGCCATCACCAACCACGTGGTGGACTCCATCATCCCCTGCATCAACAAGGACAAGTGGAACAGCCTGACCGACGCCCAGAAGGCCGCCGTCGAGGACGCCATCGCCTACGCCGCCACGGTCAACGACACCCTGCGCATCGCCTCCGAGGAGGCCGCCATCGCCTACCTGGAGGGCAAGGGCTGCACCGTCACCTATCCCGACCTGCCCGACTTCATCGCGCACGTGCAGCAGTACTACGCCGATCATCCCGAGCAGACCGAGACCTGGAACATGGAGCTCTACGAGGAGATCCAGGCGCTGGCGAAGTGATTTATCAGCGCTGAACGAACAGGAGATGGGCCGGACAGGTCCATCTCCTGTATGATACCGGAAGGGAGAAATGCCCCTTGACGACCGCCGTCATCATCGTCGCGGCCATACTGCTTTTGGCGACCCTGCTGGCCTTCCCGGAGGCGAAGCTGGGCGCAAAGCTGATGACCGTATTGAGCGAGGGCGTGCCCATGGTGGCTTTCCTGGTGGTGTTCGTCACCTTCATGATGACCATCATCTGCCGCTATGTGCTGCGCTTCGCCATCCCCTGGAGCTACGAGGTCTCCATCCTGGGCTACATGTACTGCATGTTCTTCGGCAGCGGCATCGCTTTGAAGCGGGACGAGCACGTGGTGTTCAGCCTGCTCTATGACAAGCTGCCCCCGCTCGGGCAGTTCCTGTGCAAGCTCATCTACAACGTCGCCCTGATCGCGCTGATCGCCATCGTGTTCACGCCCTGCCTGAACAGCCTGATGGCCTCCACCATGAAGACCGGCATCCTGAAAATGCCCTACAAGGTGGTGTTCGCGCCGTTCATGTGGATGATCTTCGAGTGCGCGTTCCGCTGCCTGTTCTACATCAAGCAAAGCTGGGACGAGTACCGCGCCCACAAAAAACCCGAGGCAAAGGAGGTCGTTGAAGCGTGAATTGGGCGATATTCGCGGTGTTCGCGACGATGGTCATATGCTTTTTGATCCGCATGCCGATCTCCTTCTCCATG
>JAFUWR010000033.1 GCA_017471125.1 Clostridia bacterium
CCCGCGGGCGTGCCCCTTTGGGCCTACGCCATCTTCCAGACGGTGTTCTGCGCCACCAGCGCCACCATCGTCTCCGGCGCGATGGCGGAGCGCACCAAGTTCTCGGCCTACTGCGTCTACTCCGCGGCCATATCGCTGTTCATCTACCCGGTGTCCGGCCACTGGATCTGGGGCGGCGGCTGGCTGGCCGGGATGGGCTTCCACGACTTCGCCGGGTCCACGGCGGTCCACATGGTGGGCGGCGTGTGCGCCCTGATCGGCGCGAAGCTGCTGGGCCCGCGCATCGGCAAGTACGACGGCGACGGCAAGCCCCGGGCCATCCTGGGCCACAACCTGTCCATCGCGGCGCTGGGCGTGTTCATCCTGTGGTTCTGCTGGTTCGGCTTCAACGGCGCGTCCACCGTGGGCATGGACAGCGATGAATTGATCGTCTCCGCGGGCCTGGTGTTCTTCAACACCAACCTGGCCGCGGCGGTGGCCACGCTGACCACGATGCTGTTCACGTGGTTCCGCTACGGCAAGCCCGACGTGTCCATGACCTTCAACGCTTCATTGGCGGGGCTGGTCGGCATCACCGCGGGCTGCGACGCCGTGGACCCCTTCGGCGCGGCCATCATCGGCCTGTGCTGCGGCTTCGCGGTGGTGCTGGCGGTGGAGTTCTTCGACAAGGTCGCGAAGATCGACGACCCGGTGGGCGCGATCTCCGTCCACGGCGTCTGCGGCTGTCTGGGCACCGTGCTGACCGGCCTCTTCGCCACCGGCGTGTCCACCATGAAGGGCGTGTTCTACGGCGGCGGCTTCAGGTTCCTGGGCGTGCAGCTCCTGGGCGTGGCGGCCACCATCGCCTGGACGGGCGTGGTCATCACCATCGTGTTCTCCATCATCCGCGCCACCATCGGCCTGCGGGCGGACGCCGCCGACGAGGTCATGGGCCTCGACCGGTCCGAGCACGGCCTGCTCACCGCCTACTCCGGGTTCAGCGTCATGCAGGACAGCGATATCGTGTCCGACGAGCCTGCGGCCGCGCCCGTCGTATCCGAGGAAGCGCCCGCCCCGCGTGTACCTAAAGAGAAGGCCCCCGACGCGCCGGTGTACACCCGCGTGCAGGTCATCTGCCGCCCGGCCAGCCTGGAGGCGCTCAAGCGCAGCCTGAACAAGATCGGCGTCACCGGCATGACCGTCACCAACGTCATGGGCTACGGCGCGCAGAAGGGCAAGCCCGAGTACTACCGCGGCACGCCCGTGGAGGTCACGCTGCTGCCGAAGGTGCAGGTGGACATCGTGGTCAGCAAGGTGCCCGTGCGGCAGGTCATCGAGACCGTGAAGCGGGCGCTGCACACCGGCCACATCGGAGACGGCAAGATCTTCGTCTACGACGTGGAGAACGTGGTCCGCGTGCGCACCGGCGAGGAGGGCTACGACGCGCTCCAGTCGGAATGACACCGTTTCGCCTTTGACATTTGTACGATAATGGGGTATACTGTCCCTGGACGGCGGGAGCATCGTCGCCGTCCAGGGAGGTATGCCCCATGAAACGTTATTTGACCATCCTGTTGACCCTCGCCCTGCTGCTGTGCGGCCTGGCCGCGGCGGAGGGCGGGAAGCTGCTCGCGCCCAAGGCCACCGAAGCGCCCGCCGAGGGCGAGGCCACCTACACCGTCTACGTGGTGGACCAGAACGGCGACCCGGTGCCCGAGGCGGCGGTGGGCTTCTGCGTGGACACCGGCTGCATGCCCATCGAGGCCGACGAGAACGGCGTCGCCACCTACACCGGCGCGCCGACCCGCTACCACCTCCAGGTGGTGGACGCGCCCGACGAGTACGACTGGCCCGACGAGAGCGACGTCTACATCGGCCCCGAATCCGGGGAGGCCACGCTGGTCGTCACCAAGGGGTGATAGCATGACGCGCAGACGGGTTTATCTGATCGTCCAGGCGGCGCTGTGCGCCGCCGTCGCGGGCTGGCTCGCGGCGGCGGTCATACGCATGTACATGGACGGCGCGGCGGCGCAGGCGGGCGGCGAGCTGTTCCGCTACATCTACACCCGGGAGGCGGTGGGCGCGGCGCTTCGGCCGATGCTGCCGCTGATCTTCACAGCCGTCGGCATGACGGCGGCGGGGCTCATACTGGGCGTGCGCGGCGACGAGCGCCCGCCCCGGGACCTGCCCGCGATGGCGCTGGACAAGGCCGTGCCCCAGGCGGGGAGCCATAGGCTCAATATACTGCGGGTGGTGGTATTGGTGATAGCCGTAGCGCTCATCGCGGCGGGCGTCGCCAACGGCGGGCTCGAGGACGTGCTCACCAAGGCCAACGCCATCTGCATGGAGTGTGTGGGCCTTGGGTAGCGTCAGGACATGGTGGGCCGACCACAGGCCCACGACCCGGCGGCTGGTACAGCTCTACGCCGCGCTGCTGTACAACGCCAACCTCAAGGGCTTCGTCGAGGGCCGCATCTTCACCGGGGCCAGCAAGGCCCTGTGCGTGCCCGGGTTCAACTGCTACTCCTGTCCCGCCGCCGTGGGCGCGTGCCCGCTGGGGGCGCTGCAGAACGCGCTGAACGCCTCGGGCCACACCGCGCCCTGGTACGTGCTGGGGATCATCACGCTCTACGGGCTGATGCTGGGCCGCGCCATCTGCGGCTGGCTGTGCCCGCTGGGGCTGATCCAGGAGCTGCTGCACAGGATACCCACGCCCAAGATCGGGAAGAGCCGGGTCACCCGGGCGCTGACATACGTGAAATACGCGCTGCTTGTGGTGTTCGTGGTCGCCGTCCCGGTCTGGTACGGCCTGTCCCACGGCATGGCGCTGCCCGCGTTCTGCAAGTATATCTGTCCCGCGGGCACCCTCGAGGGCGGCGTCGGGCTGCTGTCCAACCCCCGCAACGCCACGTCGTTTTACCAGTTGAAGCTGCTGTTCACCCGGAAGTTCGTCGTCATGCTGGCCGTGGGGCTGGCGTGCGTGTTCTGCTACCGCGCGTTCTGCCGGTTCCTGTGCCCCCTCGGGGCCATCTACGGGCTGTTCAATCGGTTCGCCCTGACCGGGGTCAAGGTGGACATGGGCCGCTGCGACGGGTGCGGGGCCTGCGTGCGCCACTGTCCCATGGATGTGCGGCACGTGGGCGACCGGGAGTGCATCTCCTGCGGTCGATGCGTGGGCAAGTGCCATCGGCAGGCCATCGCCCTCAAGTGCGGCGGCGCGACGCTGATGGGGCCGGAGGCCCCGTCGGACCGGCAAAAAAAGACGGCCCGCATCCTGTGGGCCGTGGCCGTGATCGCGCTGGCGGCGCTGCTGATCGGCCTGAACGCCGGGTATAAGTCAGAGGCTCCCATCGTCGAGCCCGTCGCGACGACGGCCCCCGCGATCGAGGAACCCGCCGAGATCGCCGAGGGCGCGGACATCGGCCAGCGCCTGCCCGACTTCACCACCGACCTGATCGGCGGCGGCGAATTCCACCTGGCCGACCAGCGCGGCAAGGTGGTCATGGTCAACCTGTGGGCCACCTACTGCCCGCCCTGCGTGGAGGAGCTGCCATATTTCAACGACCTGGCTGCGGCCCATCCCGACGACCTGGCCGTGCTCGCCATCCACCACGCCACCGGCGCGCGCAAGGCGGACAAGTACCTGGAGGACAAGGGCTGGGATAACCTGCGGTTCGCCAAGGACGGCAAGGACAAGGGCCTGTTCGACCTCGTCAACGGCTCCGAGGCCGTGCCCCAGACCATCGTGCTGGACCCGGGCGGCGTGGTCATCTACAACGCCCAGGCCCCCGTCACCTATGAACATCTGGAGGCGCTGTACCGGGAGGCCAAAAAATAGATCAGAGGCTGTCTCGCATGAGGCAGCCTCTGATCCATTATCCTATCGTTGACAAGTACAGCCTGTGGTTCTCGAACGTGTACAGCAGGAACAGCCGCATGTTCAGCGCGACCCGCGCCCCGTCCGGGCGGCGGAAGGGCACGATCCCCTCGCTGCCGTCCAGCGTGTGGGTGCTGGCGCGGCTCAGCAGCGCGCGGAACGCCTGCAGCGCCTCGGCGTCGAGCCGTTCGGTGAAGCGCTCCATCCCCGCGTCGCTGGTCTTGATGCCCAGCAGCGAGGCGTACAGGTCGTTGATCTGCACGATGGACACGTCCTCCCCCTCCACCTTGAAGATGGCGGCGGCGCGGATGATGTTGTCCAGCAGCGTCTCCGACACCAGCCCGCGCTGGATCATCTCCCGGAAGCGGAGCTGCCCCGCGGGGCTCTGCTCCTTCTTGACGTAGCCCGCGGTGACGTTGGCGGGGTCGCGGATCAGCGCCTCGAAGCGCTCCACCGGCATGGGCTTGTAGAAGTAATACCCCTGGGCGAAGTTCTCGCCCATGTTGATGAGGTTGTTCTTCTGCTCCTCGGTCTCCACGCCCTCGGTGACCACGCTCATGCCGATCATGTGGGCCATGGAGATGATGGACTCCACGATGCTGACCGCCCGCTTGTCCTGCACGTCCTTGGACATGAACTGCACGTCGGTCTTGAGCACGTCGAGGTTCATGGTGTGGAGCATGGACAGGGAGCTCGAGCCGCTGCCGAAGTCGTCCATCAGGATGTGGAAGCCCGCCTCGTGCAGCTTGGTGATGGCGGCGACGATCATCTCGGTGTTGTCGGTGAAGGCGCTCTCGGTGATCTCCACGCCGATCAGCCCCGGCTCCAAATCGTACTTCTCGATGAGCTTGATGAAGTACTCCGCGATGTCGTCGAAGTAGAAGTCCACCCGCGACACGTTGACGGAGATGGGCACCGGCGCGATGCCCCGGTCGATGAGGCTGCGCTGGTACTTCGCCACGGACTCCCAGACGTAGGCGTCCACGGCGTAGACGTAGCCGGTCTTTTCCAGCACCGGGATGAACCGCCCGGGCGGTATGAGCTGTCCCTCGTGGAGCCAGCGCACCAGCGCCTCGCCGCCGATGATCTTGCCGGTCTTTTCAAACACCTGGGGCTGCACGTAGAAGATGAACTCGCCCTTGGCGAGGCCCTCCTTGACCTCCATCAGCAGCAGCTTGTCCTCCCGCTGGTGCTGGTGGCGCTCGGTGCTGTAGAAGTGGATGTGGTTGATGTAATCGCCCTTGATCTCCGACAGGGCGCTCAGCGCGCGGTCGTACAGCGTGATGGCGCTCTCCCGGCGGTCGTCGGACAGGTACACGCCCATGGCCGGGGCGAAGCCGTCCGGGAACTCGAGGGTCTTGTAGATCTCCTCGAGCACGGGCTGGACCTCCTGGGGCGTCGCGCAATGGGTCGGCACGATCAGGCAGAAGTTGTCCCCGCCCATGTAGCCGCAGATGCCGCGGTACTTCTGGGCGGCGTCGCTGACCACGCCCGCGATGGTCTCCAGGAAGGTGTTGCCGGACTTGCGGCCGAAGATGTCGTTGTAGAGCTTGAAGTAGTTGATGTCGGTGACGATGGACACCGTGGACTCCTCGAACAGCTCGGCCAGGAAGCGCTCCGCGATGCGGAAGAAGGCGTCGCCCTTGGGCATGTGGATGGAGGCCTTCTCTTCCTGCTCGGCGCGGGGGGCCTCCTCCCGGGCGGTGACGTTGCGGTGGGACATCATGACCCGCTTCTCGTCCTCGGCCCGCTGGTGGACCTCGTGGATCAGCTCGTCCGCGGACCCCTCGAGCCCATCCCGCCACTCGCCGGCCACCGACGCCAGCAGGTTGTGCTCCCGAAGCAGGCCGCGGATGTTGCGGATGTCGGTCTTGAAGGCGTCCTCGGCCTCGCCGTTTTCGACGATGACGAACTCGCCCGTGGCCACGCGGAACACGTGCTCGGCGTCGAACAGGTTGGTCAGCACCTCGCCCGTGCGCAGCAGCGTCTGCTCCTTCTCCAGGTAGGGCGGCTTGCCCTCGGGGTCGTCCCAGCCCACCACATCCACGGCGATGACGCTGACGGCGCGGCCCTTGTCCAGCTGTACCAGGTGCTCGTGCAGCGACACGCGGTTGCCCACGCCGGTCAGCGTGTCGATGTAGCCCAGGCGCTTGAGCTTCCGGACCAGGTTGCGGCTGTAGATCATCGACGACAGGATGTAGCGTATGCCCGGCATCACCAGCGCCACGTCGGCCATCACCTCGGGGTCCGGGTCCTCGAGGATGCAGAAGCCGAAGTTCACCCCGTGGTAGGCCATCAGGGTCACCAGCGCGGAGTGTATGCCCTGGTCCGCGAACATGCGGTACACGTCCGGGTCGTGGTCCCTGAGCTCCTCCGGATCGCGCACCACGATGGTCTCCCGGTTGATGAGCCGGTCGTGCCAGGTGTCGAACCGGGCGTTGTCCACGTGCTGCAAGAGGATGCGCTCGTGCACCACCCCGGGGCGGCACCACTCATACGTGTTGTCGCAGGTGCCCTCCTCGTTCTCCTCGAAGATGCTGATGCGCTTGCAGCCCAGCTCCTCCCCCAGACAGGTGAGCAGCTCGTCGATGTTGTTGTCGTTCTCGCTGTGCGCGAAGGCCTTTTCGATCGCTCTGTTCAGTGCTTGCATGTATTCCAACATTCCTATCCACTCGATCCGTATCGCTGTTTCGACGTTTCGCAAAAAAACTTCATTTGCAGAATAACATAAATGCGCGGATATTGCAAGGGATTTCGTGAGAAGAATTTGGGGGTGAGGGAGTAGGCAGTAGGGGCGGCGTTGCGCCGCCCGCCCAGAGGGAACAGGGAACAGGCAACAGGGAACAGGGGTCACGACCTCTCCG
>JAFUWR010000034.1 GCA_017471125.1 Clostridia bacterium
CGAAATACTGCTGGGGGCTCAGGCGCTTGGCCATGTCGAGGTTGTGGTCGATGGAGGCGGTGCACAGGATGACGCCCTTGGTGGCCTTGACGCGGATCTCGCTGTCGCCCTGCGCGGCCACGACGCCGATCACCACGCCGCCCGCGTCCCTGATGAGCTTCTTGACCTCGGTGTTGAGCTGGAGCTCCGCGCCGTTGGCCTCGGCCACGGCCCAGGTGGCCTGCACGAAGATGCCGCCGCTGCCGATGCCGCCGCCGCCCTCGTAGACGTGGATGCGGTCCGCCATCAGTTCATCCTCCACATAGGGGATGTGGCAGTGGCCGTAGATCTTGGTCCACTTGAGGCCGCAGGTGTCCGCCAGCCAGTCGATGTTGTCCGGCGCGCCGTTGGCCAGGTCGGTGACCAGGTCCTCGTCCACGGTGCCCTCGCCAGACTTGATCCACAGCGCGGCGTGCTTCTCGGGAGTGTCGTCCTGGTACGGGGTGAGCTCCTTCTGGTACTTGGTGCCCGCCGCCTGCATGACGCCGCCGGAGAAGTTGGTGGTGCCGCCGATGATGCCGCCCTTTTCCAGCACCAACACCTTCGCGCCCGCCAGCGCGGCCTCCGCCGCCGCCGACACGCCCGCGCCGCCCGCGCCGACGACCAGCACCTCGGTCTCGATGTCAAAGGACTCGGCTTCCTCGGCCAGCACCGGCGCGCCGATGATGCCCATCGCGGCCACGCCCGCCACGCCGGCGGCCGCGCCCTTCAGGAAGTTCCTGCGGGAGATGTTCTTGCTCATGATGATCCGTCCTTTCTTTGGGTCGCGCCCCATATTCAACACGTTGAACATACCTGAGTATGTCCGTCGCTTCTATTATATACGATGCCCGTGGGTGATGTCAATCGCGCGATGGGATTTCGATTTGGGGGTGTACCGGGCGGCGGGGGTGTGGTATAATCAAGGCAGACAGCGCAAGACTGTCACGAGCCAAGGAGGGAAAACCCCATGAAAACCTTCATCGGCATAGACCTGGGCACTACGAATCTGAAGGCGGCGCTGTACGACGCGGACCTGCGGCCCGTGGACAGCGAGAGCTTTCCAGTGCAATATACCGGCGCGGACGGCGTGGTGGAATTCGACGCGGACGCCTGCTTCGATCGGATGCTCGACCTGCTGGAGGCGCTGCTGCGGCGCAACGGCGTGACGGAGGTGGCGGCGCTGGCGCTGACCGGCCAGGCCGAGACGCTGGTGCTGCTGGACAGACAGGGCCGCGCTCTGGGCAGCGCCATCTCCTGGATGGACGAGCGCTCCCAGGCCGAGTGCGCCGACCTCGCGGCGCGGTTCGACCCGGCGGCGGTGGAGGCGGCCACGGGCCAGCTCTCCATGCTCCCCACCTGGCCCGCGACGAAGGCGCTGTGGCTCAAGCGCCACGAGAAGGCGCGCTTCGACGCCGCGGCGAAGTTCGTGCTGTTGAAGGACTATTTCGTCTACCGGCTGACCGGGCGGCTGATGGCCGACATGTCCGTCGCCACGTTCTCGCTGTGGTTCGACATCTATGAGAAGCGCTGGTGGCGGCCCATGCTGGACGCGCTGGGCATCGACGAGGGCCGCCTGCCCGAGCTGTGCGAGCCGTGTTCCGCGGCGGGGGAGCTACTGCCCGACCTGTCGCGGAGGCTGGGCGTGAAACCGGGGGCGCTCGTCAGCGTCGGCACGCTGGACCACTTCGCGGGCATGATCGGCACCGGGGCCACCGTCCCCGGGCGGCTGACGCTGTCCACCGGCACGGTGATGGCCCTGGCGGCGCTGTCCGCCGAGCCCGCGCCCCGGAACAGCGGCATCGCCATGCACTACGGCTTCAAGCCCGACACCCACGTGCTGCTGCCGGTGGTGGAGTCCGGCGGCGTGAGCCTCGAGTGGTTCCGCCGCGCCTGCATGCCGGGGATGGATTACGGGAAACTGAATAAACTGCTTGCGGAGCGCCCCGAGACGGAGCTGCTGTTCCTGCCGAACATCGTGGGCGTCAACGCGCCGGCCTTCGACGCCGACGCCGCCGGCGCGTTCTGGGGCCTGCGGCAGCGGCACGACGCGGTGGACATGGCCCGGGCGGTGATGGAGGGCGTGTCCTTCGTGCTCCGGGAGAACTGCGAGGCGCTCAGGGCCGCGGGGACGGAGATCGACGAGATCGTCGCCACCGGCGGCGGCGCGAAGAGCCCGATCTGGTGCCAGCTCCACGCCGACTGCGCGGGCGTGCCGGTGTCGGTGCCCGCCGAGAAGGACGCCGCCTGCCTGGGCGCGGCCATCATCGCCGCCGTGTCCGCCGGGGCGCGCCCGGACTTCGAGACCGCCGCCCGGGGCTGCATCCGCATGGAGCGCACCTACCTCCCCGGCGACCGGCGGGACGAAAAATATCGCAGATTCAGGAAATTCTATCGCGCGGCGCTTGAAATCGGCAGGGAATAGTTGTATAATATTTATAAGAAGGGGAAGTATAGGTAAAGGACTTGTTTTGTCCCCGCAAGGGGACCCGACAGCAAAGGAGGTAAAACACATGGGCAAGCTCGACGGAAAGGTCGCGATCATCACCGGATCGACCTCCGGCATGGGCCGGGACACGGCGTACCTGTTCGCGCAGGAGGGCGCGAAGGTGGTCGTCACGGGCCGCAACGAGGCGCGGGCCAAGGCGGTCGTGGATAAGATCAAGGCCGAGGGCGGCGAGGCCATCTACGTCATCGCCGACACCAGCGACCTGGGCGCGGGCCAGAAGATCTTCGACGCGACGATGGAGGCCTACGGCACCGTGGACATCCTGTTCAACAACGCGGGCATGCTGAGCCTGAAGCCGATCCTCGACTGCACGGTGGAGGAGTTTTTGAACGTGATGAACGTCAACGTCACCTCGGCGTTCGTGCTCACCAAGCTGTGCGCGCCGGTGATGAAGGCCAAGGGCGAGGGCCACATCATCAACACGTCCTCCGTGGCGGGCTGCGCGGCCCACTGGGGGCCGGTGGCCTACTGCACCAGCAAGCACGCCATGAACGGCCTGACCAAGGCCATGGCGCTGGAGCTCGGGCCGGAGATCCACGTCAACGGCATCCAGCCCGGCGCGATCCTCACCGCCATGCTGGACGAGGCCGGCGGCGAGGCTGCCATGGGCTTCATGAAGGACCGCTCCCCCCTGCACCGCGTGGCCCAGGGCAGCGAGATCGCCACCGTGGCGCTGTTCCTCGCCACCAAGGACAGCTCCTTCATCGACGGCCAGCTCATCCGCGTGGACGGCGGCGTGGACATTTGATTCAGGCACCCTACGGATAACGACCTCTCCGTCATTTGCGCAGCAAATGACGGAGAGGTCGTTTCTATCTGATCCCTATTCCCTAATCCCTATTCCCTGATCCCTCAATCGTGTATGAACGGCCTGACCGCGTACCCATCCTCATAGACCTCCCCGAACCGGCCGCTGCGGGAGGGCGGCTCGTCGGCGCAGTAGAGGTGGGACACGTCGCCCAGCCCGCAGCAGCGGAAGAACACCTCGCCCTTGCGGCGCTCCTCGGTGGCGAGGGTGGACACCGACGTGGGCGGCAGGATGAGCCCGTGCAGCAGCGGGATGGGGGAGAGGCCCAGCAGGTGGGAGAGCATCATCATGGTCACCCCGAAGTGGCAGAACAGCACGAGGGTCTTGCGGCAGTTCTCCTTCGCCGCGTAGAGCATGCCCCGGCGGACAAAGCCGCAGGAGGCGAGCAGCGCGTCCAGCCCGTCGCAGACCTCCTGATACATCGCGGCGGAATCGCCGGTCTGTATCAGCGGGTTCTCGAGCCAGCGCCCCGCGTCGAAGAACTCCGGGCAGCGGGTCCAGTACTGGGGCATCTGGTCCCAGATGATGCTCTCCTCTCCGGTGCGGGGGTCAATGATCGTGCCGCTGAACTCCCGAAGCCACGGCAGCACCGTCGCCTCCCGGCCCAGGCGCTGAAGCGTGTCCCGGGCGGTGTCCCTGGCCCGGCCCAGCGGGGAGCAGTAGTAGGCGTCCGCCGGTTCCCGGCACAGCCGGTCCGCCAGCAGCGCGGCCTCCCGCCAGCCCTTGGGCGTCAGCGAGTCCTTCTCATAGTCCGGCTCGCCGTGGCGGACGATGACGAGCTTCACTTGCCCGCCCCCTTCCGGTCCGTGGACGCCCGGTAGATGGGCTCGGTCTTGGCGTACATGTAGAGGTAGGGCACCCTCGGGTCGCTGATGCGCAGGTAGAGCATGCTGGCCGCCAGCCGCCCGATCTCGGCGGAGGGGATGCGCACGGTGGTCAGCGCCGGCTCCACCACGGCGGACTGGGGCTGGCCGTCGAAGCCCGCCACCATCACGTCCTCGGGGATGCGGACGCCCATGCGCTTCAGCGCGGTCATCAGCCGGATGGCCAGCAGGTCGTTGGCGCAGACGAAGGCGTCCGGCAGCACGGGCATCTTTTGAAGCTGTTCGTACAGCCAGTCCGCGTCGGTGAAGGGCTCGATGTCGTCGTCGAGGATGCACTGGGCCGGGTCGATCTCGAGCCCCGCCCGGGTCATGGCGCCCTTGAAGCTCTCCCAGCGCTCCCAGAAGCTGTTGCAGTGGGTGGCGTCGCCCACGAAGCCCAGCCGCCGCGCGCCCTGGCCGATCAGGTGGTCGGTGACGGAGAGGACGCTGGACACGTTCTCCATCGACAGGAAGTCGCACTTCAACAGCCCGAGGGTGGCCTCGGCGTAGGCGTCCACGAACACCGTGGGCAGGCCCAGCCCGCACACCATGTCCATGTATTCCCTGTCGAACACCTCGATGCACAGTATGCCCGCGGTCTGCTCCAGGTTGAGCCGCGCCGGGGGCACCCGCAGCCGAAGCTCCTCGGGCGTGATCTTGTGGACCATCAGCGTGTAGCCGTAGTGGCCCAGCTGCTCGGCGAAGGCCGGCACGAAGAAGGTGCAGAAGTGGAAGTCCGACGGCAGGTGGCAGGCCAGCAGCGCGATGGACTTGCCCGTGGCCTCCGCGGCGGTGGGCGCGGCCTCCAGGCCCTGGAGATAGCCCAGCTCCCGGGCCTTCTGGTAGACCATCGAGCGCGTGGCCTCGGGCACCGCGCCCCGGTCGTTGAAGATCTTGGACACCGTGTTGCGCGACAGCCCGCAGGCGTCCGCGATGTCCTGCATCGTTACTCTCTTGTAGGCCATATGGCATCCCTTCATATATCTTTTTCGGGTCGTCTCTATCATATCATAAACCCCTCCGATTGGCAAGAGGCGTTCTTTTTTTACAATTTCAGATACAAAATGTAAATATTAGCATTGACAATTTGTAAATCTATGCTATAATAGTATTGTCAACGATTTTTACAACATGTAAACCTCGACGCGATGGGAGGCGGCCTGATGGAGCTTCGACAGATGCGCTACTTCCTCTCCGCCACCCGGCATTTGAGCTTCACGGAAGCGGCGCGGGAGTGCTACATCGTCCAGAGCGCCATGAGCCAGCAGATGCGGGCGCTGGA
>JAFUWR010000308.1 GCA_017471125.1 Clostridia bacterium
AGGGGAGGCAAGGCTGCCGCGTACATTCGTGACCCTCTTGCCTCTCCTTTCAGGAGAGGTGGCATTTGCGCAGCAAATGACGGAGAGGTCGTCCCCCTGTTCCCTTCGGGCGGGCGGCGACCTCATCCGCCTCCTTCGGAGGCACCTCTCCGTGGGCCTACCGGCCCGTTCTCGCTGAAAACAGTCCACTGGACTGTTTTCCGGGCGCTCGAACCCCCAAAGGGGAAGGCATAGCGCCCCTCCGACCGCGCGGCAGCGGGTAACTGACTACTGCCTATTGCCTACTGCCTACTGCCTCCGTCCCCCCGTCTATCCACCCCCCGCCGTTATGCTATAATGTGATACAGAACAGGAGGTGACCTTGCATGAAGCTGATCTGCGTGGACGACGTGGCGCAGGTGGTGGAGTACACGGTCTCCCTGTGCCAAGATCTGCCCCATGTGGACGACGCCCGGGGCTTCACCCTGGCCCGGGAGGCGCTGGAATGGGCGCGGGCGAACCCCGTGGACGTGGCGATCCTGGACATCGGCATGCCCGACATGGACGGGCTGACGCTGGCGGCGCACATCCGACAGGCGCGGCCCGACTGCGCCGTCATCTTCCTGACCGCCTTTGCCCAGTTCGCGCTGGACGCCTATGAGGTGCACCCCTCGGGCTACCTGCTCAAGCCCGTCAACGCGGAGGCCCTGGCCCGCGAGGTGGCCTACGCCCATTCCAAAATGCCGCAAAAGCCGCACGCGCGCATCGAGGTGCAGACCTTCGGCGGCTTCGAGATCCTGGTGGACGGCGAGACGCTGCGCTTCCGCCGCGCCAAGAGCAAGGAGCTGCTGGCGTTCCTGGTGGACAAGCAGGGCAAGGGCGTCACCCGGCGCGAGATCTTCTCCGCGCTCTGGGAGGACGGCGCGTATGACCATTCCCAGCAGAAGTACCTGGACGTGATCGTCCGGGGCCTGCGGGACGCGCTGGCCGCCAGGGGCGTGGAGGACATCCTGGAGGTCAAGAGCGGCTTTCTGCGCATCCGGCCGGAGCGGCTCTCCTGCGATCTCTACCGCTTCCTGGAGCGCGACCCGGCGGCGGTGAACGCCTATCGGGGCCAGTACATGTCCGGCTATCCGTGGGCGGCCCTGAGCGAGTCCTGGCTGTCCTTCTCCCGCGACAAGGAATCGGAATGACACCAGCCCCCGCGCTTCGGAGCGGGCATTTTTAGGGCGAAACTGTAAAAGTTGTCCGGGAACGCCGGGATGCGCCCCGTTTGGATGGATATTGGATGGATGGCGCGTGGTAAATTAGAAGGTACAAAAAATAGATATGAGGTGAATGGACATGAAAAAGACTATGATGACGATCCTGTTGGCCCTTATGATCGCGCTGCTCGCGCAGTTCGCCTGCGCGGAGCCCGCCGCCGTGGTGCAGGGCGTGTTCGACGCGCTGACCGCCGAGGGCTCCGACTACGAACAGACCAAGGCGATGTACGCCGAGTATTTCGAGGGCATCCAGTGGGACGAGGCCGTCGAGGGCGACAGCATCGTCATAAGCATCGCGAACAGCGAGTACATGGACGGGAGCTGGACCTTCACCCAGGACGGCGACTACCTGACCGCCGCCTTTGACGGCGAGGATTACAACGGCCTGTCCCTGGCCATGAGCATGCTCAAGGCGGTGGGCAGCTACCTGGGCATGGAGGCCGACGTGATGACCGGCTATGTGAACGGCCTCAACTTCCTGAACATCGAGAACGATAACTTCATCATGACGCAGGACGAGGCCACCGGCGCGACCACCGTGCGCATCAACGACGCCGCGCCCTGGGACATGAAGGGCCTGGACGAGATGGTGCTGGACGAGCGCGTGGTCGAGCCGCTGGAGGATGGCTACACCAGCACCGCCGCCAACTTCGGCAAGCTGATGATGGTCGCCAACAAAGAGGGCGACGGCATGGTCATCCTGCTGGGCGAGCACGGCGGGCTGGACGACCTGGCCTATCGCTCCATCGTCAACGTGGCCGGCATCCTCAAGCCCGCGGGCTGGGAGGACTTCACCGCCAACTACACCGAGCTTTCAGACGCCGAGACCGACGCCTATTCCGCGAAGCTCAACGTGCCGATGGACGAGGCGCGGGACATCATCGAAGACGCCAAGGATAGCTACGCCTACGCCATCTTCCGCTTCGGGAAGTAAATCGGCCAATATTATCCGGGGGACGACCTCTCCGTCACGGCTACGCCGCGCCACCTCTCCTGATAGGAGAGGCAAGAGGGCCACGATTATGCGCGGCAGCCTTGCCTCCCCTCCCAGGGGAGGTGCCGACGAAGTCGGCGGAGAGGTCGTCCCCTTGCCTTCCCCTTTGGGGAAGGTGGATTGCGCGAAGCGCAAGACGGATGAGGTCCCCGGGC
>JAFUWR010000309.1 GCA_017471125.1 Clostridia bacterium
GTGGCGCTGCGCCTGGGCGAACTTGTGGTGCGCGGGGACTTCTGGCTGTCGATACTGCACTCGCTGGGCGCATCGGCGGGGGTTTCCTGCTGGGCACAGCTTCGGGCGCGGCGCTGGCGGTATTGGCGGCGCGGTACGGGCGGGCGCGGGAGCTGCTGGCCCCGCTGATGCTGGCGCTGCGCTCGGTGCCGGTGGCGTCGTTCGTGATATTGGCGCTGGTGTGGGTGTCGTCCAGGCACCTGGCGGTGCTGATCGTGTTCCTGATCGTGCTGCCGGTCGTCTACAACAACGCGCTGGACGCCCTCGGGCGGCTGGATGTCAAGCTCACCGAGATGGCCCGGGCCTTTGGCGTGCCCCCGCTCCGGCGGGCAGCGCGGGTCTACCTGCCCCAGGCGCTGCCGGGGTTTTTGACCGGGTGCCGCCTGGCGCTGGGCCTGTGCTGGAAGGCCGGGGTCGCCGCGGAGGTCATCGGCATGCCCAGGGGCTCCATCGGCGAGCGCCTGCAACAGGCCAAGGTCTATCTGGACACGCCCGACCTGTTCGCCTGGACGGTGGTGATCCTGATCGTCAGCCGGCTGTTCGAGACCCTGGCGCTGTGGGCGTTCGACCGCGTCGGGCGTCGCGTCTCGGGCATGCCCATAAGGGGGCGAGGGCATGGGTGACATCGTCATCCGCGGACTTTGCAAGCGCTACGGCGAGAAGCGGGTGCTGGACGGCTTCGACATGACCCTTCCCGCCGGGAAGATCGCCGGGCTGACGGCCCCCTCCGGCGCGGGCAAGACCACGCTGCTGCGGCTGATCGCGGGGCTCGAGGCCCCGGACGCCGGAACCATCGTCGGCATCGACGGCCTGCGCCTGGGCGTGGTGTTCCAGGAGGACCGGCTGCTGGACTGGCTGGACGCCGTGGAGAACATCCGCCTGGTCGCGCCGGAACTGGGTCGGGAGGCGGTCGTCAGGGAACTCGACCGCTTCGGCATCGCGGACAGCGCCGCCCAGCCGGTGGCCGAGCTGTCCGGCGGCATGCGGCGCAGGGTGGCGCTCCTGCGGGCGCTTATGTCCCCCGCCGACCTGCTGCTGCTGGACGAGCCCTTCAACGGGCTGGACCCGGCCACCAAGGGCGCGGTCATCCGCGAGACCCTGCGCCTGATCGACGGGCGGACGGCACTGGTCATCAGCCACGACCCCCGGGAAGCGGAGGCCTTGGGAGCGGTCATGATAACTATGTGAGGAGTGAAAGCATGGACCCCATCATCTATCTGGGCATCGACAACTGCTTCGCGTCGAAGCGCTGGGTACGGCCCGCCGAGTGGGCGCGGGTCATCCGCGACCTGGGCCTCAAGCACGTGGAGGCCAGCGCGGACACCGAATGCGACCCGCTGTACATGGGCGGGGCGTTCATCGCGGACTGGATCGAGGACACCCGCGACGCCTGCGCGAAGTTCGGCCTCAAGGTCAACAACGTCTACTCCGGCCACGGCACCTACGCCACCTGCGGCCTCTCCCACTACGACCCGCGGGTGACGAAGCGCTTCCTGGATCAATGGATGAAGGCCCAGGTGGACACCGCCGCGGCGCTGGACGCCGGGTTCGGCTTCTTCGCCCACGGGTTCGAGGAGCTACTATTGCAGGACGACGCGCTCTACTGCGCGAAGCTCAACGAGCTCTACGACACCCTGGCCGACCTCGCCGCCTACGCCAAGGCCCGGGGCGTGGAGGCCGGCATCGAGCAGATGTACTCCCCCCACCAGCCGCCGTGGCGCATCGCCGACGCGGAAGAATTGATGCGGGAGGTCTATCGGCGGTCGGGCGCGCCGTTCTACATCACCGCCGACCTGGGCCACATGAACGGCCAGCAGTACTTCCTGAAGCCCGACGCGGCCCTGGTGGAGCGGGCGATCCTGTCGGCCCGGGAGGGCGACCCCATCCGTCGCCTGTGGCTGGGCACGGAGGCGGCCCACGCCACCTACAAGCGGGCCGTAGCCGGGGAGATCAGCGTCGCCGCCGCGGTGAGGTCCGTCATGGCGGACGTGGAGACCCATCCCCACCTGTTCGCCGTCCCCGAGGACGCCTCCAACGACGCATGGGTGCGGCGCTGTGGGTGCTACTCCCCCATCATCCACCTCCAGCAGACCGACGGCAAGTCCTCGCCCCACTGGACGTTCACCCCGGAGAACAACAAAAACGGCATCGTGCGGCCCGACGAGTTCCTGCGGGCGCTCAAGGCGTCCTACGCCCAGCCCGACGACCCCGCCATGCCGCCCAAGTGCGGGGCCATCACGCTGACCTTCGAGCCGTTCATCGCCACCGCGGGCAACACCTACGACCTGCTGGACGGCATCGCCGAGGGCGTCCGCTGCTGGCGGCGCTGGGTGCCCCGGGACGGCATGCGCTTGAGCGAGATCGAGTTATGATTTATGGGACGCCGAACGGCGTCCCATTACTTTATCCGTATGCGGAGCAGGTCTCCCGGCTGCACGGCGTCCGGCGCGTCGAGGTCGAACAGCGTCAGCGGCACCGGCGCGGCGTCGATGGGGTCCCCTTCCAGGTTTGTCATATTTTTTGCCACGAAGGACAGCCCCAGGGAGGCCGGGGAGAGCACCTCTATAACGTCCCCGTCGGTCACCTTGTTGCGCTGCTCCACGCGCACGCGCCCGCCGGGAAGCCTCTCCTTCACCACGCCCACGAACGCGCAGTCCTGGGCGTAGACGCCGCTGTCCGGGGCATGGTGCTGCATGTCGCCGAAGTAGAAACCAGTCGAAAAGGTCCGATGGCTGGCGGCGTCCAGCTCCCGCTGGAGCACGGCGAGGTCGGCGTCCGTGGCGGTGCCGTCCAGCAGCGCGTCCAGCCGGTGCCGGTAGGCGTTGACCACCGTGGCCACGTAGTAGGGCGACTTCATCCGCCCCTCGATCTTGAAGGACGCGACGCCTGCGTCCATGAGCCGGTCGAGAAAGCCCAGGCAGTTCAGGTCGCAGGCGCTCAGGATCGTCGTGCCCCGGTCGTCCTCCTCGATGGGGAAGAACTCGCCGGGGCGCTTTTCCTCCATCAGGTGGTAGACCCACCGGCAGGACTGGGCGCACCCGCCCCGGTTGGCGCTGCGGCCGGTCAGGTAGGCGCTGAGCATGCAGCGGCCCGACCAGGCCATGCACATCGCTCCGTGGACGAACGCCTCCAATTCCAGCGTCGCGGGCGTCCGGGCGCGGAGCTCCGCGATCTGCTCCAGGGTCATCTCCCGGCCCAGCACCACCCGCGTCGCGCCCATGTCGTGGTACGCGCGGGCGGCGGCGTAGTTGACGCAGTTGGCCTGGGTGGACACGTGGATGTCCAGCCCCGGCGCGGCCGCGCGCATCACGGCGATGGCCCCCAGGTCGGCCACGATGGCGGCGTCCGCGCCCACGTCATGGAGGAACCGGGCGTAGTCGCCGAGCTGGTTCAATTCGGCGTTGTTGGGGAAGGCGTTCACGGCCACATAGAGCTTTTTCCCCTGCCCGTGGACGGTTTTCGCCGCGTCAGCCAGCGCCTCCCGGGAAAAGCTCACCCCGCCCGCCCGCAGTTGCAGCCAGGGCCCGCCCACGTACACCGCGTCCGCGCCGAAGCGCAGGGCGGTCTCCAGGCGCTCCATGTCGCCCGCGGGGGCCAGCAGCTCGGGCCTCATTCGTCGTCCTCGGGACGGTATTCGGTGTCGTCCCAGTTCTCAGGCCGCAGGCCGATGTTGGTCTGCGCCCCCTCGATGCGGGTGTTCAGGAAGGTCTCGCACAGCCAGTTGGCGTAGGACACGGTCACCAGCTTGTTGAACGCCGGCATGAAGAGCAGGTACAGCAGCACCACCGCCAGGGTGATGTACTGCACGCCGCCGGGGATGAGCTGTATGAGGCCGAAGGCGATGATCGGCACGATGAGGGTGACGAGCTTGATGAGCACCGCCCAGGGCAGCTTGCCCACCGTCAGCAGCACGGAGTTGCGGATGACGTCGCGCAGCCGCAGGTCGTAGGTCACCAGCATGTCGTACATGATCATCGTCGCCAGCGACCACAGCACCGCCACCAGCACCAATAGCGCCACCGGCAGCGTGAAGATCGGCGAGGTCGCGACCATGCCGCCGTAGAACTGCACGCCCACCGACACCAGAAACGGCAGCGCGCCGGAGAAGGCGCTGATGGGCAGGGCCTGCTTCCAGTTGCCCTTCACCGCATCCCAGAAGTCGCTCAGGATGAAGCTGTGCTGGTCCCGCGCCCAGTTGCGCAGCACGTAGGTCACGCCCGCGTTCCACGGCCCGGTGATGGCGATCAGCGGGAACAGCACCAGCAGCCACGTGGACGCCATGCCCAGGTAGTCCGAGCGGGTGAACGCCCCGTCCCCCGCCATCTGCATGCCGTTCAGGGCCATCAGGTTGAACAGCGTCCACGCGATGGCCGGGATCCAGATGACCAGGTACAGCAGGTTCACCCCCACGAGCGAGGACCAGCGCACCTTCAGCACCGCGAAGAAGAGCTCCCGCCGGTTCGCGGGCAGGTCCGCCAGCGTCATGTCCGCCTTGCCCTGCTTGCCGTAAAAGTAGTTGTTCATGATGTCCCTGAATGCCATGGGAAACCTCCGTATCAACGATCGTGCGTCACAGGCGCTTGAGGAACCGTTCCAGCCGCTCCATGGCCTCGGACAGGTTGGCGAGGGAGGAGGCGTAGCACATCCGGACGAAGCCCTCGCCGCCCGCGCCGAAGGCGGTGCCGGGGATGGCGGCCACGTGCTCCTCGGTGAGGAACCGGGCGCAGAAGTCGGCGGAGGACAAGCCGGTGGACCTGATGCAGGGGAACATGTAGAACGCGCCCTTGGGCTCGAAGCACTCGAGGCCCGCGCCGCGCAGCTTGTCCAGCAGGAAGCGGCGGCGGTAGTCGTAGTCCCGGCACATCATGGCGATGTCGCCGTCGCCGCTGCGCAGGGCCTCCACCGCGGCGTACTGGCTGGTGGTCGGGGCGCACATGATGGCGTACTGGTGTATCTTGAGCATCTGCTTGATCATGACCTCCGGCCCGCAGATGTAGCCCATGCGCCAGCCGGTCATGGCGTAGGACTTGGAGAAGCCGTTGACCAGCAGCGTGCGCTCGTACATGCCGGGGATGTTGGCGATGGACACGTGATGCCCGCCGTAGGTCAGCTCGGCGTAAATTTCATCCGAAAGCACCATGATGTTGGTGTCCTTCAGCACCTCTGCGATGGCCTCCAGGTCGGCTCGCTCCATGATGGCCCCGGTGGGGTTGTTCGGGAAGGGCAGCACCAGCAGCTTGGTGCGCGGGGTGATGGCGGCGCGGAGCTCATCGGCGGTCAGGCGGAACTCGTTCTCGGCCTTGGTCTCCACGAACACCGGCACGCCCCCGGCCAACTGCACGATGGGCCCGTAGCACACGAAGGACGGCACGGGCACGATGACCTCGTCCCCCTCGGCGACGACGGCCCGCACGGCCAGGTCGATGCCCTCGGACCCGCCCACGGTGACGATCATCTGCTTCATGGGGTCGTAGGCCAGCGTGAAGCGGCGGAACAGGTATTTCGATATCTCACGGCGCAGGTCGGCCAGGCCCGCGTTGGAGGTGTACTTGGTGAAGCCCTTCTCCAGGGCGTAGACGCCCGCGTCGCGGATGTGCCAGGGGGTGACGAAATCCGGCTCGCCCACGCCCAGGGAGATGGCGTCGGAGCTATCCATGTTTTCGAGCAGGTCGAAGAACTTGCGGATGCCCGAGGGGGCGATGTCCTTCACCCGGGGCGACAGGGCGGCTTGATAGTCCATCATACGAACAACACCCTCTCTTCCTGCTCGGGCAGCTTCTCGAATACGTGGTTCTTTTCCTTGTACTTTTTCAGGATGAAGTGGGTGGCGGTGCCGGTGACGCCCTCGATGATGGCCAGCCGCGCGTGGACGAACTCGGCCACCTCCCGCAGGGAGCGCCCGGTGATGGTGACGGCCAGGTCGTAGGCCCCGGACATCAGGTACAGCGACTCCACCTCTTCATATTGATAGATGCGCTCGGCGATGCGGTCGAAGCCGTCGCCCCGCTGGGGCGCGATGCGCACCTCGATCAGGGCGGTGACCATCTCGTCGTCGGTCTTGGTCCAGTCCACCAGCGCCGGGTAGCCCAGTATGATGTGCTCCTTTTCGCACCGGGCGATCTCCGCGGTCACCTCCGCCTCGGTCCGGCCCAGCATCGTCGCAAGCTGCTGCGGGGTCTGGCGGCAGTCCTTTTCTAACAGGGTCAAAAGCTCGTCCATATGTGCCTCCCTTGACAGTTTGAAATGGCAAATGGGGCATCCCATTTGCCATTTCCCATTTCCGTCTATTATATCAGTATTCTTCCAGTTCGTCAACAAACGCCGCGATGCGCCGCATTCCTTCCACGATGTTAGCGCGGCTGGTGGCGTAGCTCAGGCGCACGTAGCGGTCGTCGCCGAAGGCCAGCGCCGGCACCACGGCCACGCGCTTTTCGCGCAGCAGTATCTCGGCGAACTGAGTGGAATTGTTGATCATCTGGCCGCGGTACTTCTTGCCCAGTATGGCGGTGATGTTCATCATGATGTAGAACGCGCCCTTGGGCAGCCGCGCGGACAGGCCGTCGATCTCGTTGAGCAGGCGGTGCATCAGCTTGCGGCGCACGTCGTACTCGGTGATCATGGACTTGATGTACTTGTCGCCGCAGGACAGCGCGGTGGCGGCGGCGTACTGGGCGATGGAGTTGGCGTTGGACGAGGCGTGGCTCTGGAAGGAGGTCATGGCCTGTATGATCTCCTTGGGGCCCGCGGCGTAGCCGATGCGCCAGCCGGTCATGGCGTAGGACTTGGAGACGCCGTTGACGACGATGGCCTGCTTCTTGATCTCCTCGCCGTAGGAGGCGATGCAGTAGTGCTTGCAGTCGTCGTAGATGAGCTTCTCATAAATCTCATCGGATACGATGTAGAAGCCCAGCTCCACGGCCAGGTCGGCGATGTCCTTTAACTGGTCGTAGCTGTACACGCAGCCGTTGGGGTTGGACGGGGTGTTCAGTATGAGCGCCTTGGTCTTTTCGGTGACGTGGGGCCTCAGCATGTCGGCGGTGACCACGAAGTCGCTCTCCTCGTCGCCGTGGACGGTCACCGGCACGCCGCCGGCCATCTTGACCATCTCGGTGTAGCTGAGCCAGCCGGGGGTGGGGATGAGCACCTCGTCGCCGGGATTCAAAAGCGTGGACAGCGCCGTGAACAGCACCTGCTTCGCGCCGTTGGACACCATGACCTCCGCGGGGGTGTACTCCACGCCGTTGTCCCGGTGCAGCTTTTCGCAGATGCGCTCCCGCAGGTCCAGCGTGCCGGCCACGGGCGTGTAGCGGGTGATGCCCGCGTCGATGGCGAACTTGCCCGCGTCGTTGATGTATTCCGGGGTGCAGAAGTCCGGCTCGCCCGCGCCGAAGCCGATGACATCCATGCCCTCCTGCCGCAGCTTCTTCGCCTGCGCGTCGATGGCGAGGGTCACGGACGGGGAAATTGCAAGTACACGTTCGGATAACGTCAATGCCATGATAAACATTCCTTTCGCGGAAAAGCTCTGTCGCCTTCCATTGTCTGATATTTTATCATATGTCCATCATCAAATCCACGTCAAATGAGGGCGCATTTGTGTTAAAATTTGCATTATCCAAAATCCCGTGATGCATTTTTGACCTTTTCAAGGCGCTTTACGTCGGACTTGTACGCAGGAAAGCGATCGTCCGGCCTGCATTTTGAAAAGGTCAAAAATGCAATCTCGACGCAGTCATTGACAAACCGCCAATGTTAAGATATAATATTTCCATAACACAGAGAGGGGGCACACCTATGGAACCCATCCGGCATCCCACTTCCAAGGAGGACATCCTGCTGAAAGTCAGCCGGGGCCACTTCGCCACCGGCCACAGCCACATCAACTATTATATCGACGTGACGGACCAGAAATTCCGCCTGGCGGAGGCGCGGAAGGTGGCGCTGGAGCTGGCGAAGGAATACAAGATGGACACCCTGATCGACACCATCCTGTGCCTGGACGGCACCGAGGTGATCGCCGCCTGCATGGCCAGCGAGATGACCAAGGCGGGCTACATGAACATCAATTCCCACGGGGACATGAACGTGGTCACCCCCGAGCGCACGGTGGGCAGCCAGCTCATCTTCCGGGAGAACTCCGCCCCGATGATCAACGGAAAGAACGTGCTGATCCTGATGGCCTCCGTCACCACCGGCTACACCGCCAAGTCCGCCACCGAGGCCATCGCCTACTACGGCGGCAAGACCGTGGGCATCGCCTCCATATTCGCCACCGTCGGCGAGCTGGGCGGCCTGCCGGTGAAGTCCCTGTTCGACCCCAAGGACCTGCCCGGCTACGCCTCCCACGACGCCGCCGAGTGCCCCTGGTGCAGGGCGGGACAGCGGCTCGACGCGCTGGTGAACAGCTTCGGCTACTCGAAACTATGATATTGGATGATTGTTTTACAGGCGGCGCTTGCATAGCAGGCGCCGCCTGTAATATAATGGGAGAAATACGATCAAGGGAGCGACTTCATGTTTGCCTTCATTATAAACAGCGCGCTTCTGGGCTTCGGGCTGGCGATGGACGCCTTCTCCGTCTCCATGGCCAACGGGCTGAACGCGCCGGACATGTCTCGGGGCTGGCGGCTGGCCATCCCGGCCACCTTCGCCGGGTTCCAGTTCCTGATGCCGATGATCGGCTGGTTCTGCGTGCGCACCATCGCGGAGACGTTCCTGGCCTTCCAGCGGGCCGTGCCGTGGATCGCGCTGATATTGCTGGGCTTCATCGGCGGGAAGATGCTGGTCGAGGGCCTGCGCGGGGGCGGGGAAAGCGACGTGGGCGGCGGGCTCGGCGTCGCCGCGCTCATGACCCAGGGCGTCGCCACCTCCATCGACGCGCTGTCCGTGGGCTTCACCATCGCAGAGTACCGCGTCGGCAAGGCCCTCGCCGCAAGCGCCATCATCGCCGCCGTCACCTTCGCCGTCTGTTCCGCCGGCCTCCGCATCGGCAGGCGGTTCGGGAACCGGCTCGCGGGAAAGGCGTCCATATTGGGCGGGATCATTCTGATCCTCATCGGAATTGAAATATTCGTTTCAAACGTCTTTGGAATTTAATATTTCGTAAGAAAACTGAAAAATCAACGCGGTATCGGTTGCGAAACCCTTTTCAATGTGCTAAACTGATAAAAATCCCCAAATCTATCAAGGATCATAGGGGGCCGGTGGGCCGCGGCCGCGGCTTTCCGGGGCGCGCGCACGGGGCGCGCCCATCATTACCGGAGGTGTTATTGTGGAATTTGAACGGATGACCGTCGAGCAGATCAAGAGCAGCATAGAGAACAAGCTGCGCACGCAGTTCGCGTGCGACACCAGCGACGCGACCCCGGAGCAGCTCTACCAGGCCCTGGCGCTGGTGGTGCGCGACGAGATCATGCAGCGCCGCAGCTATTCCCGCGACGCCCGCAAGAACCAGCAGGCCAAGAAGGTCTACTACCTCAGCGCCGAGTTCCTGGTAGGCCGCGCGCTGCACAACAACATGGTCAACCTCGTCAACGAGAAAAACTACATGCAGGCCCTCGAGGAGCTGGGCATCGACCGCTCGGTGGTGTTCGAGGAGGAGCCGGAGCCGGGCCTCGGCAACGGCGGCCTGGGCCGACTGGCGGCCTGCTTCCTGGACAGCCTGACCACCTTGAAACTGCCCGCCATGGGCTGCACCATCCGCTACGAGTACGGCCTGTTCCGGCAGAAGCTGGTGGACGGCTACCAGGTGGAGGTGCCGGACAACTGGCTGGCCCAGGGCAACATCTGGGAGATCCCCCATCCCGAGGACACCGTGGAGGTGCACTTCGGCGGCCGCGTGGAGATGACCAAGGAGGGCGGGCGCATGATGTTCCGCCACCTGGACTACACCACCGTGCAGGCCGTGCCCTATGACATCCCCGTGGTGGGCTACGACTCCACCAAGGTCAACTTCCTGCGCACCTGGTCCGCCAAGGCCGTGACGCAGATCGACATGATGCACTTCAACCGCGGCGAGTACGCCAAGGCCATGGAGGAGCGGGAGCTGGCCGAGATCATCTCCAAGATCCTCTACCCCAACGACGACAGCTACCAGGGCAAGGAGCTCAGGCTCAAGCAGCAGTACTTCTTCTCCTCCGCGTCCATCCAGCACGCGGTCAAGGAGTTCATCGAGACCTACGGCTACAACTGGTCCATGTTCCCCAACAAGGTCGCCATCCACATCAACGACACCCACCCCGCCGTCGCCATCCCGGAGCTGATGCGCATCCTGATGGACGACTACGGCGTCGAGTGGGACAGGGCGGAGACCATCTGCTACCGCACCTTCGCCTACACCAACCACACCGTGCTGGTGGAGGCCCTGGAGAAGTGGCCCGAGAGCCTGTTCGCCCAGACCCTGCCCAGGATCTACATGATCCTCCAGGAGATGAACAAGCGGCTGTGCTCCAAGCTGTGGGAATCCTTCCCCGGCCAGTGGGACCGCATCGGCCACATGGCCATCCTCGCCTACGGCCAGGTCCACATGGCGAACCTGTGCGTGTCCGCGTCCCACTCCGTCAACGGCGTGTCGGGCATCCACACGGACATTTTGAAGAAGCAGACCTTCCACGACTACTACCTCATCGACCCGAAGAAGTTCGTCTCCATCACCAACGGCATCACCCATCGCCGCTGGCTGATGCAGTGCGACCCGGAGCTTTCCAGCCTGATCGACGAGGCCATCGGCGACAAGTGGCGCAAGGACATGGAGCGCATCGCGGACCTGAAGCCCTTCGCGGACGACAAGGCGTTTAGGGAGAAGTTCGCCGAGGTCAAGTACCACAACAAGCTGCGCATGGCCGACGCGCTCTACCGCCACCAGGGCATCGAGCTGAACGCCGAGAGCGTTTTCGACGCCCAGGCCAAGCGCCTCCACGAGTACAAGCGCCAGCTCATGAATGCCCTGCGCATCATGATGATCTACAACGAGATCGTGGAGCATCCCGAGAAGGAATACCAGCCCCAGACCTTCATCTTCGGCGCGAAGGCGGCCCCCGGCTACTGGCGCGCCAAGCTGACCATCAAGCTCATCAACGCCGTGGGCGACCTGGTGGCCCGCGATCCCGTGGCCTCCAAGTATTTGAAGGTCGTGTTCCTGGAGAACTACTGCGTCAGCCAGGCCGAGCTGCTGATGCCCGCCACCGACGTGTCCGAGCAGATCTCCACCGCCGGCAAGGAGGCCAGCGGCACCGGCAACATGAAGTTCATGATGAACGGCGCGGTGACCCTGGGCACCATGGACGGCGCGAACTGCGAGATCTTCGACTGCGTGGGCAAGGACAACATCTACATCTTCGGCCTCAACGCCGAGGAGGTGGAGCAGGGCTACGCCGGCGGCTATCGTGCCCATGAGATGTACGAAACCAACCCGAAGATCCGCAAGGTCATGGAGCAGCTCATCGACGGCACCCTGTCCCCGGAGAACCCCCGCATGTTCCAGGAGATCTACCACGGCCTCCTGTTCGGCGAGGGCGGCGGCATGGCCGACCCGTACTTCGTGCTGAAGGACCTGCCGGACTACACCGCGACCCACAAGCGCCTGCTCAACGACTACACCGACAAGGACGTGTGGCTCAGGAAGGCCGTCTTGAACACCGCCTCCTCCGCGATGTTCACCTCCGACCGCACCATCTCCGAGTATAACGACAAGATCTGGCATCTCAAGCCCCTGCAGCTGTGATGCTTTCCCGTCAGGGCGGCGTGATCGCCGCCCTGTCTTCATTGAAGAGGTCGATATTATGAAACGTCTGTTTGCCCTGCTGCTTTCCCTGTGCCTGCTTATGGGCCTTATCGCTTCGGCGCTGGCCGAGCCCGCCGTCGCCGATGTCGCCGCGCCCGCCCTGCCCCGACTGGGCGACGTGGTCCACGGCTTCGAGGCCGTCGAGCTGCGCGACTACCCGCTGCTGGACGCCGTCATCGTCCGCTTCGAGCACCAAAAGACCGGCGCGGCGCTGTTCTACATCGCCAACGACGACGTGAACCGCGCCTTCGACCTGAGCTTCTTCACCGAAGCCATCGACCAGACCGGCCTGCCCCACGTGTTCGAGCACGCCACCATACAGGGGTCGGAGAAGTACCCCGGCGAGCAGATGTTCTTCAACCTGAACTACCAGACCTACAACACCTACATGAACGCGATGACCTCCCAGTGGTTCACCACCTACCCCATCGCGAGCCTGTCCGAGGCGCAGCTGTTGAAGCTGGCGGACTTCTACACCGACGCCTGCTTCTACCCCACCATCATGGAGAACGAGCGCATCTTCCGCACCGAGGCCTGGCGCTACCGTATGGAGGACCCGGAGGACGACCTGACCCTCGAGGGCACGGTGTACACCGAGATGCTGGGCAGCCTGGACCAGCACGCCACGGCGGGCTACACGCTCTACCGGGCCGCGTTCCCCGGCTCCCTGGCGGGCAACGTCTCCGGCGGCGACCCGGACCACATCCCGGAGATGACCTGGGAGGCGCTGAAGGACTACCACGACCGCTACTACCACCCCTCCAACAGCGTCGCCTACCTCTACGGCCAGTTCGACGACTACGCCGCGTTCCTCGAGCTGCTCGATAGCTACTACTCCGGCTTCGAGCGCAGGGACTTCGATTTCCGCGCCGACGCGGGCTACGCGCCCATCGACGGGCCGGTGTCGGAGACCGTGGCCTTCCCGGTGGAGCAGGGCTCCAACACCGAGCGCGCCTCCGACGTGTACTACGCCGTGGTGTGCCCGGGCCTGCGGGAGCAGCGGGAGCAGGAGGCGGTGCTGAACACCATGACCGACCTGCTGGGCTTCGACGCCTCCCCGCTGATGCGGCGGCTGGAGGACGCCCTGCCCTACGGCAGCTTCGGCGTGGGCATGTCCGCCGAGGGACCCGAGGACGCCGTGCTGTTCGCCGCCCGGAACGTGGACCCCGAGGACGCCGAGACCTTCAAGGCGCTGGTGGACGAGGCCCTTTCCGACGTGGCCGAGAACGGCTTCGACCAGGCCATGGCGGACAGCGCGGCGGCCTCGCTGGCCATCTCCGCGCGGCTCATCCGGGAGGACAGCGACCCCGTCGGCCTCATCCAGCAGATGCTCACGCTGTACGCCGGGACCGGCGACCCCTGGCGCTTCCTCGACTACCAGGACGCCCTGTTCAACGTGGACGCCTGGAACGCGGACGGCGTCTACGCCCGGGCCGCGGCCGATTGGCTCGCCGGCAACGACAGGACCGCGCTGGTGACGGTCTATCCCGAGCCCGGCGCGAAGGAGGCCAAGGCCGCGGCGCTGGCCGAACAGCTTGCCGACGCCAAGGCCGACATGACCGCCGACGAGATCGCGGCCATCGTCGAGGCCACCAACGCCGACGCCCCGGAGGACCGCTCCGCCGAGTACGTGGCCCAGTTGAAGGCCGTGACCGTGGCGTCCCTGCCCGAGGAGCTGACCACCTACGACGTGACCGACGTCACCGGCGACGACGGCATCCGCCACATCGACGCCGTGGCCGCGGTGGACGGCATCAGCCAGGCAAACGTGCTGCTGGACATCGCGGGCCTTGAACAGGAGGACCTCCACTGGTTCTCGCTGTACATGGACCTGATCGGCGAGCTGGACACCGCCGGGCACACCAAGGCCGAGCTTTCGACCCTGTGGAGCCGGTACCTGTACGGCGGCGCCATCCACCTGTCCCTGCCCTCCAACGACGCGGGCGACTACCACCCCTACCTGCGCATGCAATGGGTCGCCCTGGACGACGACCTGGCCGCGGGCTACGACCTGATGCGGGAGCTGGTGTACGACACCAAGGTGGACGACCCCGACGAGCTGCTGGAGCAGGTGCAGTCCCTCCGGGCGAGCTTCCGCTCCGGCGTCAGCGCCGACCCCCAGGGCCTGCTGATGCGCCGCGCCCTGGCGCGGACCCTGCCGATATGCGCCTACAACAGCTACGTCAACGACCTGGACTACTACGAATTCCTGGGCGGCGTGGAGGACATGCTGGCGGACGATCCCGCCGCGGCGGTGGAGAAGCTGCAAGCCATCCAGAAAGCCCTGAACAACCGCGCCAACGCCGTCACCATGTGCGCCGGGAACAAAAAGAGCATCGCCCTGAACCGCGAGCTTGCCGACAAGTTCCTCGCATCGCTGGACGAGCGCGAGATCGTGCCCGCCCGGTACGACTTTCCCGTCCCCGCCCGGTCGGAGGCGCTCATCATCGACAGCGGCGTGCAGTTCAACCTGCTGATCGGCGATCTGGACGCCGCGGGCCTCGAGGAATACGAAGGCGGACTGGCCGCGGTGTCGAACCTGGTGACCGACGCCTTCCTGGTGCCGCTGCTGCGCGACCAGTACGGCGTGTACACGCCCTATTGCCAGGCCGACGACCTGTACGTCTACATCTACGCCTACCGGGACCCGAACGTCGCCGAGACCTTCGAGGTGCTGGACCAACTGCCCGCCCAGATCGCGGACATGGACCTGGACCAGGACACCCTGGACGGCTACATCATGAACGCCTATTCCGGCTACGCCATGCCCGAGGGCGCGCTGTCCGGCGCGGCGACGGCGCTGCTGTACGCCCTGCAGGACAGGGACCCCGCCAAGCCCCTCGAATGGATGCGGCAGCTCAAGGCGCTGACCCCCGAGGCCGTGCGTGACGCCGCGAAGATTTTTGAAAACCTCAGCGCCAACGGCGCGCGGATGACCGCGGGCGCGGCCTCCGCCATCGACGCCGACGCCGAACTGTTCGACGCGGTGCTGAACCCCTTTGGCGCGGTGGACCGTTCCCAGATCGACCTGGACGACGCGCCCGAGGGCAGCGAGCACTACGACGCGGTGCGCTTCGCCTTCGAGCAGGGGCTGATGGACCCGGCGACGGACACCGCCTTCGGCGTCGATGCCCCCGCCACCAACGGCGACGTGCTGGCCGCGCTGTACGTGCTGATCGGCGGGCCCTTCGACCCCGACGAGGCGCTGGACACCTTCGCGGGCTACGGCCTCGCCGCCGCCGATACCGACCTCTCCGCGCCCGCCGCGCCCGACGACCTTTGGGCGCTGATGTCCGCCCTGGCCGGGCAGGACGTGGGCCCCCTCGTGTCCCCCGCCAATCCCGAAGCCCTCACCCGCGCCGAGCTGGCCGAGGCGCTGCTGGCCTTCGCAGGCTAAAAAATATCTATCATCAGGAGCCTTTCATGACGATCTATCACGATTCCCGCGATCCCCGATACCGCCTCCCCCAGGGCGCGATGCCCTGCGGCGGCCGCCTCAAGCTGCGCGTCCGCGGCGAAGAGCTCAAAAAGGTATGGCTTCGGCTCTGGTGGAACAGTGCCGAGTCCCGCCTGCAAATGAAGCTCACGAAGGACGGCTTCTTCGAGTGCCGCCTCAAGATGCCCGCGTCGCCGGGCCTGCTGTGGTACTACTTCGTAGCCGAGGACGACTGGGGCACCACCTGGCACCTGGGCAACGCCTCGGACGGCCTGGGCGGCGTCGGCGAGATCGCCATGGGCGAGCCCGCCAGCTACCAGATCACCGTCTACGACCCCGCCTACGAGACCCCGGAGTGGCTCAGGGACGGCACGATGCTCCAGATCATGGTGGACCGCTACTTCTGCTGGGGCGAGCGCGACGTGACCAGGCTGCCGCCCGCCTCCTACTACCACATCCACTGGGACGACACCCCGGCGCTGGCCATCAACGACGACAAGTACGGCGACAACGTCAACAACGACTACTTCGGCGGCAACCTGCGCGGCGTCATGGCCAAGCTGGACTACATACAGTCCATGGGCGTCACGGTGATCTACTTCAACCCCATCTTCAAGGCCCGGTCCAACCACAAGTACAACACCGGCGACTACATGACCGTCGACCCGTCCTTCGGCACCGAGGCGGACTTCACCGCGCTGTGCCTGGAGGCCCGGAAGCGGGGCATCCGCGTCATACTGGACGGCGTGTTCTCCCACACCGGGTCCGACAGCCTGTACTTCAACAAGGACGGCAGCTACGGCCCCGGCGGCGCGTACAACGACCCCGATTCGCCCTACGCCGCCTGGTACCGCTTCCGCCGCTGGCCCGACGACTACGAGAGCTGGTGGGGGTTCAGCACCCTGCCCAACGTCCACGAGGAGACCCCCTCCTACCAGGACTTCATCATCCATTCAGACGACAGCGTCACCGCCCACTGGCTCCGGGCCGGGGCCTCGGGCTGGCGGCTGGACGTGGCCGACGAGCTGCCGATGGACTTCATCCGCAAGATACGAAAGCGCATCCGGCAGGTCAAGCCCGACGCGGCGCTGATCGGCGAGGTCTGGGAGGACCCGACCCTCAAGGTGGCCTACGGCGAGCAGCGCACCTACTGCCTGGGCGACACGCTGGACAGCTGCATGAACTATCCCCTGCGGGGCGCGGTGCTGGATTTCCTGCGCTGCCGCGTCAACGCGCCGGAGTTCGTGCGGCGGCTCCAGCACATGCAGGAGACCCAGCCCCTCCCCTTCTACTACGCCCAGATGAACCTGCTGGGCAGCCACGACACGCCCCGGGCCATCAACGTGATGGCCGAGATCGGCGAGATGTCCCCGGACCGCATCTATCGCCACCCGATGGAGCTGTCGCCCCATGACTTCGCCCGGGGACGGCGCAGGCTGCTGGCCGGCTGGACCCTCGTCTGCGCGCTGCCCGGCATGCCCTGCCTGTACTACGGCGACGAGGCCGGCATGACCGGCATGGCCGACCCCTATTGCCGGGGCACCTACCCCTGGGGGCGCGAGGACACCGCGCTGCGCGAGGCGTTCCGCAAGATCATGCTGCTTAGGCGTCAAAGCCCCGCCCTGCGCGCCGGGACCGCCAAGTTCAGCGCCCTGGGCAACGACGTGGCGCTGGTGGAGCGCCGCATCGAGGGCGGCCACGACGTGTTCGGACGCCCCGCGCCCGACGAGACCGTCGCCCTGGCCGTCAACCGCGCCGGGGACAGCCGCGTGATCGAGTACGGCGGCAGGTCCTGGGATGTGCCGGGCGAGTCCGCGCTGCTGCTCATATGAAAGACATCCCCCGATCGAAAGGTCGGGGGATGTTTCATTGGAAATGTCAGTCCTTCACGATGCACGCCAGCAGCACCAGGTCGGTGTCGCCGGTGTTGCGCACGCCGTGGCCGTGGCCGGAGAAGGTCGCCATGGAGTCGCCGGCTGCGATGTCGAATTCCTGGTCGTCGTCCCGGACCACGCCGCTGCCCTGCAAGAAGTAGAACAGCTCCGTCTCGTTCTCATGGACGTGGTAGCCGATGGACGCGCCCGGGATCAGCGTCAATATGGAATACACCCGCACGTTGTCCGGCACCTGCGCGGACAGGTCCGTGAACTGTACGTACTTCTCGCCGCCCCGCATGTTCTCCCGGATGCTGTGGGCCTGCTGCGCCTTGCGCGTGATCATAGCGTCGAACCCCCTCGTATATCCTGTTTGCCTCGCCGGGACATCGCGCCCGGCATGGTTCCATTATAGCCGATAGAGCGCGATCAGGCAAGCGGTTTTTTTCTTGGCGTTGACAAGCGCGCCTGAGATTGATAAAATAGAGATGAGGAGGCGGGAGCGTTGTACGACACGGAAATGTCCCTCGCAGACCGGGAGCGGCAGGCGGACCTGGCGCGGTTGCGCGGTCTGCGGCCCATCGACGACGATTTCATGCGCTGCATCTTTCGGGACAACGTCCCACTGGCCGAGCTCGTGCTCAGGATCGTGACCGGCATCCCTGACCTGACGATCACCGCGCTTCAGACCCAGAAGGACATGAAGCGGCTGGTGGGCGCGCGGTCGATCTGTCTGGACGCCTACGCCACCGATTCCGCGGGCAAGAAGTATGATATGGAGATACAGCGCTCGGACCGCGGCGCAGGTAAGCACAGAGCTCGATATCACTCGAGCGTCATGGACGTGGAGAACCTGAACGCGGGCCAGCGGTTCGACGAACTGCCGGACACCTTCACGATCTTCATCACCGAAAACGACGTATTCGGCGCGGGGCAGGCGGTCTATACCATCGAGCGCGTGAACACCACGACCGGGGAATCGTTTGACGACGGCGAGCACATCCTGTATGTGAACGGCCAGTACCGAGGCGATTCCAGCATCGGCAGGCTGATGTACGATTTCTCGTGCTGCGACCCGGACGACATGAGCTACGAGCTCCTACGGGACGCCGCGCGCTACTACAAGGAGGATCCAAAGGGGGTTGAGGTCATGTGCAGGGCCTTTGAAGAGACGCGCAACGAGGGCGCGATGCGGCACGCCATCGAGACGGCAGAGCGCATGCTGGCGAAGGGCAAATATGCCCTCGATGAGATCGCGGAGATGTCGGGCCTGCCCTTGGAGAAGGTCAAGGAGCTGGCGACGGCAAAATCCGCGTGATAACGACCGACGGGGCGCGATGCCCCGTTTTTTTATGTCCATAAAGTATTCAAATGTTAACAATTTGCGCACTTCGCCCCCGCGGCAAATATGCTATAATGGCTTCGTCGGCATCCCTATGGAGCCGAACAGGTATCCCGGTGACCGCATTTCGTAGGGTATCCAAGTGAACTCGAACGGAGGAATGAAAAGTGAAGAAGATCTCTACCCGTGACTTTGTGCTGCTGGCGCTGCTGATCGCCATACTGATCGTACTGGGCTTCGTGAACATCCCCATGCCCGCGGGCCTGTCCATCACCTTCAACATGATCCCGGTGGCCATCGGGGCCATCGCCCTGGGCCCGCTGGGCGGGGCCATCGTGGGCGGCGCGTTCGGCGTCATCAGCTTCTTGCAGTGCTTCGGCATCTGCGGCTTCTCCGGCATGGGCGCGGCGCTGGCGGCCATCGACCCGTTCCTGGCCCTCGTGCAGCGCTTCTTCCCCCGGCTGCTGGACGGCTTCCTGCTGGGCTACATCTTCAGGCTCGCCAGGCGCCTGAACCCCTACGCGGGCTGCGCGGTGACGGGCTTCTTCGCGGCGTTTTTGAACACGCTGTTCTTCATGACCTCGCTGGTGTGGATTTTCGGCGGCACCGAGTACATGCGGAACTCCATGGCCGGGCGCGGCATGCTGACCTACATCGTGGCCGCGGTCGGCGTCAACGGCGTGGTGGAGATGCTGGTCTCGACGGCGCTCACCGGGGCCGTGGGCTCGGCGCTCTACAAGGCGGGTTACGTGAAATAAGGATAGGTGCTGTCTATGATACTGACCCTGGACATCGGCAATACGAATATGAAGACCGCCCTGTTCGACGGCATGGAGATGGTCGAATACTGGCGGCTCTCCACCAACCGCAACCGCACCTCGGACGAGTACGGCATGGCGCTGATAAACCTGCTGAACCACAAGGGCATCGCGCCCGAGCGGGTGGAGGGCATCATGATGTCCTCGGTGGTGCCCCAGATCAACTTCACCATCGAGCACATGTGCCGGAACTACTTCGGCATGGAGCCCATGAAGATCGAGCCCGGGGTCAGGACGGGCATCAACATCAAATACGAGAACCCGCGGGAGCTGGGCAGCGACCGCATCGCCAACGCCGTGGCCGCCTATGAGCTCTACGGCGGGCCCTGCATCACCATCGACTTCGGCACCGCCACGTCCTTCGGCGCCATCTCCGCCCGGGGCGAGTTCCTGGGCGGCGCCATCTGCCCGGGCCTCAAGCTCGCCGCCGACGCGCTGACCGAGAACACCGCCAAGCTGCCCCGGTTCGAGCTGGTCAAGCCCGAGACCGTCATCGGCCACAACACCGTGTCCAACATGCAGGCCGGCATCGTCTACGGCTACATCGGCCAGATCAACTACCTCGTCGACCGCATGAAGCGCGAGATGAACGTCCCCGGCATCAAGGTCATCGCCACCGGCGGCCTCGCCGTGCTCGTCGCCGGCGAGAGCCACGTCATCGACGTCATGGACGGGCTCCTCACCCTCAAGGGCCTCTGCCTCATCTACGCCAAGAACGCGCCCGCCCAGCATTGACGCCGTTCCCCATGAAAACGCCCTGCCATCGCGGCAGGGCGTTCTTCTTGCGACTATATGGTAAGCGTCACAGCCGCTCCCCGTCGATGCGCATGCTGGCGGCGAGCATCTTGGCGAGGAAATAGACGACTGCGCACTCGTCCTCCTGCCAGATGCGGTGGCTGCGGGGCTCGGCGCAGATGAGGTAGCCGTAGTGCTCCAGGTCCATGCCCACGCGCACGACCATCGCGGTCTCCATGCCGTACTTTTCAAGGGCGGCGTAGAGCGCCGGGCAGTTGCGACCGACGCGGTCCAGGGTGTTGGAGACGTAGAGGTCGTCGTTCATGAGGCGGTCGATGTCGGCGGCGTCCTCGTCCAGTGCCCGGTTGCGGACGGCCCGCAGGCGGCGATCCGCGCCCACGTAGTAGAGGTCGGACACGCGCAGGTCCTCCATCAGCAGCGGCATCACGGAGTGCAGCTTGTTGGTCAGCCCGGGCACCAGCTCGAACTGGCGGACCAGGCCGTGCATGGTGGTGTAGACGCTGTGGCGGGCGATCCGCTGGATCTCGATGTCCCGGTGCTTCTCCTCCACATAGATGATGTGGCAGTTGCGCCCCTTGGTCTTGCCGCGGTAGAGGGTCTTGTCGATCAGGGTGAACAGCTCGTCGTAATCGGCGGCGTCGGTGGGGAACGTGGCGCAGCCGGTGGTGCCCGTGATGAAGGGCGCGCAGCTCTCCAGCGCGATGTTCCTGCGCAGCACGCCGTTCTCCCCGTACACGCCGGTCAGGAAGGCCTTTTTGTCGTCGTAGGTCAGGTCCCGGAGATCGACGAACAGGAACTCGTCGCCGCCGAAGCGCCCCACCAGCCCGAAGCCGTCCAGGTACGCGGCCAGGGCCCCGGCGATGTCGACGAGCACCTGGTCGCCCGCGTGATGCCCATAGGTGTCGTTGATGAACTTGAAGTTGTCCAGATCCACCATGCCGAAGGTGAAGGGAGTCCCCTCGGCGATCAGCGCCTGCACGTATCTGAGCATGTAGGCGCGGGAGAGGACCCCGGTCAGCGGATCGAGCATGCCTTCAAGCCTGCTGTCCTCCAGCAGGCTCGAAAAATGGGCAAACCGCCGCAATTGCTCGGAAGTATACATGCGTTGCTTCTCCTTGGGGTCGATGTTTTTCGGCGCGCCGCCTCCGTCAGCCCTTCACCGCGCCGGCTGTGATGCCGTCCATGAACTGGCTCTGGGCCATGAAGAACACGGCCAGCGACGGTATGATGGAGATCAGGGAGATCGCCAGCACGCGGTTCCAGTTGAAGCCGGAGTCGCCGTCCATGGACAGGCGCACGAACAGCGTGGCCGGATAGTTGGAGGGCGTCTTGACGTAGAGCAGCGGGCCCATGAAGTCGTTGCTGGACCACATGAACTGGAACAGCGCCGCCGAGACCATCGCGGGCCAGAGCATCGGCACCAGCACCAGCACCAGCGTCTGCATGATGTTGCAGCCGTCGATCTTCGCGGCCTCGTCCAGGTCGCGGGGGATGCCGCGCATGAACTGGATCAGCATGTAGACGAAGTAGGTCTCCTGGGCGAACATCGAGGGCACGATCAGCGCCAGGTACCAGGGGGAATCCACCCAGCCGAACTTGGAGTACATCAGGTACTGGGGGATGTTCAGCACCACCTGGGGCAAGAACAGCGTGCTCATCAGCACCGCGAACAGGAAGTTGCGCCCGCGGAACTTGAAGCGGCCGAAGCCGTAGGCGGTGATGGTGGAGGACACGACGGTGAAGATCACCCGGGGGATGACGTACTTATACGTGTTCAGCATGGCGGACCAGATGTTGATGTCGCCGCCATAGTTGTTCATCGCCGCGCGGTAGCCCTCCAGCGTGGGGTGCTTGGGGATGAGGCCGATGGAGGTGAAGATCTCCACGTTGTCCTTGAAGGTCGCGCCCAGCATCCACAGAAGCGGGTACACCATCAGGATGCCCACGGCGATCAGCACGATGTAGCGCATCGCGGAGGACATGGCGTGCCGCCGCTGGACGGTGCTGCGCCGGTAGAGCGCCCGGTAGGCCACGACGATCAGCACGATGACGCCCACCAGCAGAAACAGGTTGCGGTTCTGGGAAAGCGCCCCCGCGAAGCCCGCGGCGTCCGGCGCGGCCATCAGGGTGCCCGCAAGCCCCAGCCCAGTGAACACGAGGCCGATGATGAGGAAAACGGTGCCGACGGTCGTCATCAGTTGTCTCCCCTTTCATCGGAATAGTAGACCCACTTGTTCTGGGTGCGGAAGGAGATCA
>JAFUWR010000310.1 GCA_017471125.1 Clostridia bacterium
GGCGAGCCGCTGCTGGCCGCGGCGGAGGTGCAGCCCGTGGAGGACGTGGAGGCGACGCCCGAGGCGACCGCCGAGCCCACGCCCGGACCCACCGCCGTGCCGGAGCTGACCGTGCGGGTCAAGCCCGCCGGGGAGGCGCGGGTGTACTACAACGCCACCGGCAAGCTCTACCACATGAGCTCCTCCTGCAAGCGCATGAGCGGCGCGGACCCCCACACCCTGGCCGAGGCCGTGGTGGCGGGCAAGCTCCACTGCGACGAGTGCGGCACCCCGGACGAGTCCATCATGCAGGAGCCCTACGTGGCCTGGGTGGACGCCAACAACGTCTACCACACCAGCGACGCCTGCGGCAAGTTCGTGGGCGAGTGGCGGCTGATCTCCCTGAACGACGCCGTCAACGGCGACTACGCCGCCTGCCCGGACTGCGAGGCCGCGCTGTACGCGGCGTTGTACGCGACGCCCGAACAGGCCGGGGCCGACGAGGCTCCCGCCGAGGACACCGCCGTCGAGGAGAGCCCCGCCGAGGCCACCGCCATCACCGCCGTGACCCCTTCCGTGCCGCTGAAGGCCGTGGGCGACCTGATCGTCTACCACTCCAGCAACGGCCGGTTCTACCATCGCCACGAGATCTGCAAGGGCATGACCGGCTCCAGCCCCTACAAGCTGTCCGAGATCACGTCCGACTACCGGCGGTGCAACACCTGCGCCGCGCCCGATGTGGGGCTGGTGGGCAAGACCTGCCTGTGGATGGATGAGAACGGGCTGTGCCACACCTCCGACGAGTGCGCCAAGTTCCAGGGCGAGTACACGCTGATCCTCCGCGACGAGGCGTTGAGCGGCGGCAAAACCGGCTGCCCGGACTGCGGCGCGAACGAGTACCTGGTGCCCGACACGGTGCTGGCGACGGCAGGCTGATATAATAATTTCAATTAATAGTTAGGAGCGATCCCAAATGGCCAGGAAGAGCGCGAAGTCCAAGGGTTACCGCAAGGCGGCGGGGAAGAAGCCGTATCTGACGAAGCGAGACATCATCATGCTGTGCGTGCTGATCGTCGTGGTGGCGATCGGCGCGGCCCTGCTGTTCTCCTACGACGACGGGGCGCTTAAAGTGAAGGACGGCAAGCTCGTGGACGCCGGCGAGAACTGGCTGGTGGTCAACGGCTCCGCCAGCGGCGGCAAGCGCTATTACAAGCTGGGCGAGGCGGGCGAGCTGGACGGCTATGCCCGGACCACCGAGCCGATGGCCGCCGACGAGAACCTGACCGTCATACGCTACACGCCCGAGGACGAGGCGAGCCCCGTCACCGGCATCTCCCTGAGCGCCAGCCCCTCCGACGCGGCGCGGGTGGCCGAGTACTATCGGTCCGTCACCGCCACGGCCACGGAGCCCAGCGCGGTGCAGACCGGCGACGCGGACGGCGTGCCCTTCAGCTATTTCACCTATCAGATGGCCTACCACGTGGACGAGGAGGCCGCCGACGCCGAAGCCGCCGACGCCGAAGCGCCCGCGGAGGAAGCGCCCGCCGAAGCCGAGGAAGCCGCGGAGGAGGCCGAGGCCGAGCCCAACAAGTTCGAGCAGGCCATCCACGCTTACATCGACGCGCCCCACAGCAGCGCCATCGGGTTGAGCGTGACCTATGAGGTCCCGTCCGAGGCGGACTTCCTCACCGACGAGCAGCTGGTGGACATGGCCAGGCAGGTCATAAGCACCATCGCGGTGGAGGAAAAGTAAACCTGATATATGAAAGACAGCCGGTCGCGACGACCGGCTGTCTTTCATATGATGACGCCAAAAAGGTGATCGACCTCGTGCTGTATGATCTGGGCGGTGAAGCCCGTGAAGGTCTTGACCCGGGGCTTCATATCGCGGGTCTGCCACTGGACCTTGACGGTCCTGTACCGCTTTGCCGGGCGCGTGCCGTCCAGGGACAGGCAGCCCTCCTCGGCGTCGTAGGGACCGTCGCGCTTGGTGATGACGGGGTTGAACATCTCCACATATTTCCCATTGTCGGAGAACGCGATGACGGCCACGTTTTCCCCGATCATGTTCGCCGCCATGCCCACACAGCGCTCGGCGTTGGCCCGCAGGGTGTCCAGCAGGTCGTCGGCGATGGCGGCGTCCCCCGCGTCGGCCCTGCGGGCGGGCAGGCGCAGGAAGAACTGGTCCCGGACGATGTCGCGTATCATGGTCTTTCCTCCTTCGGTCGAAGCTCCCAGAACGCCACGGCGCTGGCCGCGGCCACGTTCAGCGAATCCACCCCGTGGGCCATGGGGATGCGGGCGGTGTAGTCGCAGGCGGCGATGGTGGCGGGGGAGAGGCCATCCCCCTCGGTGCCCAGCACCACGGCCAGCTTGTCCGTCCGCTTCAAGATCGGGTCGTCGATGGGCACGGAGGCGTCCGTCAGCGCCATCGCGACGGTCCGAAAGCCCAGGCCGCCCAACTGCCCGAGCCCGCCCGCCGGCCAGTCGTCCAGCCGCGCCCAGGGCACCTGGAACACCGTGCCCATGCTGACACGCACGGCCCGGCGGTTCAGCGGGTCGCAGCAGGCGGGGGACAGCAGCACCGCGTCCAGGCCCAGCGCCGCGGCGGAGCGGAAGATCGCGCCGACGTTGGTGGTGTCCACGATGTCCTCCAGCACCGCCACCCGCCGCGCGCCCGCGCAGACCGCCTCGACCGTCCGCGGCGCGGGGCGGCGCATGGCGCACAGCACGCCCCGGGTCAGCGGGTAGCCGGTGAGGGCTTGAAGCGCCTCCTTATCGGCGGTGTACACCGGCACGTCCCCGCACCGGGTGATCAGCGCTGCCGCCTTGCCGGTGACGTGGCGGCGCTCCATCAGCAGCGACACCGGGACATGGCCCGCGTCCAGCGCGTAGCCGATGACCACCGGGCTCTCGGCGATGAACAGCCCGTTCCCCGGGTCCAGCCGGTTCAGGAGCTGCGCCTCCGTCAGCCGCGCGTACACGTCCAGCTCCGGGGCGCGGATATCTGTGATCTCGATGATGTCAGGCATGTCCATCACCTCCTACGATGGGTTCGTGGGCACCCGAAGCGCCTCGATGTGTTCCCTCAAAAGCCCGATGTAGCGCTCGCCCAGCGGCGTCAGCGCGTGGCCGTTCCGGGTCAGCACCCCGACCAGGATCGGCTCCGGCTGGCCCGCGAAGGGGATGGCCACCAATTCCGTGCTGCGGCGCTTGAAGTAGATGTCCCGGTTGAAGTTCGGCAGGTCCACGCCCACGGAGAAGGCGTCGGTGGAGCGTATGACGGACATCTTGGTGGCCCGGTCGGACACGTGGATGTTCTTCAGCGGCAGCCGTCCGTCCGGGGCGGGGGTGAACGGCAGGCTCTCCTCCGAGTAGTAGCTGGGGGCCTGGTCCTGGTCGTAGGTCACGAAGGGGTAGGGCAGCAGGTCCTGGAGCGACAGCGCGTCGCGCTCGGCCAGCGGGTGGCGCTTGCGCAGGAACACGTAGGTGTTGAGCCGCGCAAGCTCCGTGAACGTCAGCTCGTGCAGGTACAGCGCCTTGTTGATGAGCGACCGCTGCTTCTCCGTCAGCGCGATGACGCCGATCTCGCTGCGCTCCCGGCTCACGTCGTGCAGGATGTGCATGGTCTCCGTCTCCCGGATGGCCACATCGTAGCCCGCCGGGTCCAGCGCCTCGATCAGCGCGTTGAACGCCCGGGCCGCGAAGGGCAGGCGCTGGCAGGACACGGAGAAGTAGGTCCGCGCCGCCAGGCGGCTCTGGTATCGAATGGAGAGATAGTCCGCCCGCTCCACGATCTCCTTGCAGTGCTTGAGGCAGTCCTCCCCGTCCGGGGTCAGCTGCACGCCCCGGTTGGTGCGCTTGAATATGGCGATGCCCAGCTCCTCCTCCACGTCCTTGATGGCCGCGGACAGGGCCGACTGGGTCATGAACAGCGACTGCGCGGCCTTGGAGAAGGACCGGCTGTTGGCCACCTCGATCACATAGCGCAGGTTCTGGAGCGTCACGGAAAACCACCTCCCGTCCATTATAACCGCTGGTATCGAATAAATCAATAGCAGGCGTGAAAAAAGGGGACTGGCCCGGGGGATTGAAACCGGCGCAAATAGATGGTATACTGTATCCAGGAAAAACACAGACGGGGGATAAAGACAGATGAACGCTCAATACGAACAGGCCATGGACAAGTACACCCACTACGCGAGCCGGGACGACCTCACCGAAGCCATCGCGCTATTCAAGGCGTCCGGCGAGGCGGGGGCGGAGAAGTACATCGACAAGTGCCGGGCGCTTTTGGACTTCTGGCCGGGGAACACGGTGGAATTCGGCAGCTACGAGAACAAGCCCCTGCGGTGGCGGGTCATCGACCAGCGGGGCCGCATGCGCATGCTGCTGGCCGAGGCCCCGGTGACCCACCGGGTCTACCACGGCACGCCCACGGACACCTCCTGGCGGGAGTGCGACCTGCGCCAGTGGCTGAACGGGCCGTTCCTGGAGGCGGCGTTCACCCCGGCGGAGCGGGCGAAGATCACCGCCGTGCGGGTGGAGAACCCCCGGAACCCCATGTACTACACCAACGCGGGGCTGAACACCATGGACCGGGCCTACGTGCTGTCCGTGCCCGAGGCGGAGAAGTACCTGCCCTCGGACGGCGACCGCGCCTGCGGCGAGTGGTGGTGGCTGCGCACGCCCGGCAGCAACCTGTTCTCCGCCGTGGCCGTGTACGACGACGGCTCCATCTACCAGTTCGGCATCCACGTCCACTACGAGAACGGCGGCGTGCGGCCGGTGATCTGGGTCCTATTGAAATGATTTACCAATAAGCGCTGTTCACGGCTGGAAAAACGTGCTATAATGTATGTTATAGTGCAATTTCAGCCGGTTTTTTTATCGGCGGGGGAGGACATCACCATGGAAAACGCGAACGAGAGGCGCCCTTCAAACTTTATCGAGGAATTTGTGGAGCAGGACCTGGCCAATGGCCGCTACGACCATGTGCACACCCGCTTCCCGCCGGAGCCCAACGGCTACCTGCACATCGGCCACTGCAAGGCGCTGTGCGTGGACTTCGGCATCGCCCAGAAGTACGGTGGCAAGTGCAACCTGCGCTTTGACGACACCAATCCCACCAAGGAGGAGACCGCCTTCGTGGAGGGCATCCAGCGGGACATCGAGTGGCTGGGCTACAAGTGGGACAAGCTCTACTTCGCTTCCGACTTCTTCGACCGGCTGTATGAGATCGCCAAAGACATGATCCGCCGGGGCGTGGCCTACGTGGACGACCAGTCCCCCGAGGAGATGCGCGCCAATCGCGGCACGCTGACCAAGCCCGGCGTGAACAGCCCCTATCGGGACCGCCCCGTGGAGGAGAACCTGGACCTGTTCGAGCGCATGAAGAACGGCGAGTTCGAGGAGGGCAGCCGGGTGCTCCGCGCCAAGATCGACATGGCGAACCCCAACGTGCTGCTGCGCGACCCCACCATGTACCGCATCAACCGCCACAGCCACCACCGCACCGGCGACAAGTGGTGCATCTACCCGATGTACGACTTCCAGCACCCCATCCAGGACGCCATCGAGGGCATCACCCACTCGCTGTGCTCGCTGGAATATGAGATCCACCGCCCGCTGTACGACTGGTTCGTCAACCACGCCGGGGTCACCGACCACCCGCCGCGCCAGATCGAGTTCGCCCGGCTGAACATCGAGCGCACCGTCATGTCCAAGCGCCACCTGCGCCGCATGGTGGAGGAGGGCGTGGTGTCCGGCTGGGACGACCCCCGCATGCCCACCCTCGTCGCCATGCGCCGCCGCGGCTATCCCGCCGCCGCCATCCACGACTTCATGGACCGCGTGGGCGTCGCCAAGGCCGACTCCACCGTGGAGGGCGCGCTGCTGGACCACTGCGTCCGCGAGGCGCTGGCCGACACCGCGCCCCGGGCGATGGCCGTGGTCGACCCCGTGAAGGTGGTGCTGACCAACTGGCCCGAGGACAAGATCGACGTCCTCACCATCGAGAACCACCCCGACCACCCCGAGTTCGGGACCCGCGAGGTGAAGTTCGGCCGCGAGCTCTACATCGAGCGCGAGGACTTCATGGAGGAGCCGGTCAAGAAGTTCTTCCGCATGGCCCCGGGCAAGGAGGTCCGCTTGAAGGGCGCGTACATCGTCAAGTGCGAGGATTTCGTCAAGGACGCCGACGGCAGCATCGTCGAGCTCCGCTGCACCGTGGACATGGACTCCCGCTCCGGCTCCGAGGGCGCGAACCGCAAGGTCAAGGGCACCCTCCACTGGGTCAGCGCCATCGACGGCGTGCCCTGCGAGTACCGGCTGTACGAGCCCATCCTGGCCGAGGACGAGCCCGAGACGAACGCCGTCACCGTGGACGCGGACGGCAACGAGGTGGACGCCGCGCCCGCCGACTTCATGGATCGCCTCACTCCCAACTCCCTCCCCGTGAAGCAGGGCTTCTGCGAAAGCTGGATCGCCGGCCACGACGTGGGCGCGACCTTCCAGTTCCTCCGCATGGGCTACTTCTGCAAGGACAAGGACTCCACCGAGGCCCGGCCCGTGTTCAACCGCACCGTGCCCCTCAAGGACTCCTGGTCGAAGGAAATGAAGAAATAAAACGGACATCATGCCGCCGCGCAAATGCGCGGCGGCATGACTGTTGACATCGTAAAGAAATTCGGGTATAATTTTGTTATCCTGATGGGAGGTGGTCCTGTGCCCGCGATCCGATCCAGCGCCGACCTGCGCAACGGCTACAACGAGATCTCCACGCTCTGCCACGAGTACGCGGAGCCGGTCTTCATCACCAAGAACGGCAAGGGCGACCTGGCCGTCATGAGCATCGAGACCTACGAGCGGCTGGTTGGCCGCGCGGAGCTGTACGGCAAGCTCCAGGAGGGCCTGAACGACGTGCGGCATGGCCGCGTCCGCCCCTTCGACGAGGCGATGGCCGAGCTCAGGAGGCGCAGGGAGCCATGAGCTACGCGCTCTACATCGCCGCCTCCGCCGAGGACGACCTGAACGAGGCGGCGGACTATATCGAATATGAGTTGAAGAACCCGCAGGCGGCGGTCGACCTGATGGAGGCGGTGTACGAGGCCGTCTCGACCCTGACTGAGAACCCGGCGCGCAACCCGCTGGTGGGCGACGCCGTGCTCAAGGCCTGGGGCATGCGCTTCATACGGGTGAAGAACTACCTGGTGTTCTATACCGTGGACGCGGACGCCCTGCGCGTGGACGTCATCCGCGTGCTGTATGCCAAGCGCAATTGGATGAGCATCCTCCGCGGGGCGGGGAATTGACGGGAAAAGAGCAAACGACCGTGTGGCGATAGTTACCACACGGTCGTTTTTCAAATGTAATCCTTCCATTCCTCGCCTTGAGGAACGGTATGATGCAGATGCCCCTGCCCGGCCAGGCCGGGGAAGCCCTGCTGCCGCAGGGCTTCGTAGAGCACGACGGCGACAGAGTTGGACAGGTTGAGGGAGCGGGCGTCGGCCACCATGGGGATGCGGATGCAGCGGTTGTAGTTGGCGGCCAGCAGATCCTCGTCCAGGCCCTTGGTCTCCCGGCCGAACACCAGGTAGTCGTCGGGGCCGTAGGCGGCCTGGCAGTAGTCCCGCGGAGCCTTGGTGGTGGCGAAGTGGAGGACCGCGCCGGGGTCAGCGGCGAGGAAGTCGGCCCAGCTCTCGTGGACCTCGTAGGTCATCATGTGCCAGTAGTCGAGGCCCGCCCGCTTCAGATACCTGTCGCTCAGCTCGAAGCCCAGCGGCCTGACGAGGTGCAGCTTCGCGCCGGTGGCGGCGCAGGTGCGGGCGATGTTGCCGGTGTTCTGCGGGATCTCCGGCTGGACCAGAACGATGTGCATCATAATGTTTCCCCCAATACCTTCTCGAATATCACCTTCGCCACGCCGTCGTCCACGTCCGCGGGCGCGACGACGCGGGCGATGGCCTTGAGCGCCGGGTCGGCGTTGCCCATCGCCACGGGCCATCCCGCCGCGGCCAGCAGGTCGTAGTCGTTCATGTTGTCCCCGAAGGCCATGCAGCATTCGGCGGGGATGCCCAGGTGATCGGCCAGCCACCGAAGCGCCGCGCCCTTGCTGACGCCGCCCGCCATGATCTCCACGTTCCGGGCGGAGGAGTGGGTGACGGACAGGCCGGTGTCCCGGAGCGCCGCCTTCACCCGCGCCACCACGGCGGGGTCGTCGGACAGCGCCTCCAGCTTGATCGCGCCGTGGAGCGCCTCGGCCTCGAACCGGGCCTCGTCGTCGGCCACCAGCCGGTAGCGCCCCGCGTCGAGGTAGCCCCGGCCCAGCCACGACAGCGGCGAGATGGCGCGGGTGTTCAGCACGTACAGCGCGTCGCGCAGGTAGGCGTTGATCTGCACATCGAAGCCCCGCAGCAGATCGTACACCCGACGGGTGTCGGCGTCGTCGAGCGGCCACTCCCGCAGCACCGCGTCGCCGGGGCCGAACACCGCCGCGCCGTTGGCGACGATCAGCGGCAGGCCCTCGGTCCCGGACTGGGCGATCACGCCGCCCATCGCCCCGATCCACCGCCCGCTGGCGATGATGAAGGGGACGCCCCGCCCCCGGCACAGCGCGATGGCCCGCCGCAGGGCGTCCGAAATGGCCCCGCCCCGGGGCAGCATCGTGCCGTCCACGTCCGAGGCGATCAGGCGGATGTCGTTCATGGTGTCACCTCCGGGGGTTTTCAGGGATTAGGGAATAGGGAATAGGGATTAGGGAATAGGGATTAGGGAATAGGGGGACCTCATCCGTCACGGCTACGCCGTGCCACCTTCCCCAAAGGGGAAGGCATGCTGCCGCGCACAGGCGTGACCCCCTTGCCTCCCCACCCAGGGGAGGTGCCGACGGAGTCGGCGGAGAGGTCGTTCTCCGCGTAGGGGCGCTGCCCCCAGCGCCCGCGGTCA
>JAFUWR010000311.1 GCA_017471125.1 Clostridia bacterium
CCAACCGGGGCGAAGGCCCGCTGTGCGCGTGGCTGGACGTGGCCGCGCCGCCCCATCGGGCGATATTGCGGCGGGCACTGAAAAGCCTCCTGCCCGACGCGCTCTCCTGGGAGCAGTTGAACGCCATAGAAGCGCTGTGCGCCCGGGGGCGCGGCAGGATCGACGTGTCCGACGCGCTGTTCGTCGAGCGCGCGGGCTGTCGGCTCTATGTTGTCCGAAAGGACCGCCCGCCAACCGACCCGGCACCGCTATCATCGAACGGCAAAACCGACTTCGGTCCGTTTTGTGTCATCGACGCCGCGCCGAGCCCGCCGATCCCCGTCCGGGACGACCCGTTCGCCCAGGTGCTGAACGCCCGCGCCCTGGACGGCGCGGTGGTGCGCACCCGGCGGGACGGCGACCGCATCCGCCCGCTGGGGTGCGGCGACAAGCTGCTGTCGGACTACTTCATCGACAGGAAGGTCGACCGGCCCCTGCGCGACGGCGTCCCGCTTGTGGCCGTGGGGAACCGCGTGCACTGGGTCGTGGGCTATGGCATCTCCCAGGAGGCCGCCGTCCGCCCGAACGACGCCGCGATACGGTTGGAATGTAAAAAAACACAAATACACTGACGGAGGAAAGCGCTATGCACAGGGACATCGAAAGCGTATTGCTGACCGAGGAACAGATCCAGGCCCGCGTAAAGGAGCTGGGCGCGCAGATCGCCGCGGAGTACGCGGACAAAAACCCGGTGATGATCTGCATCCTGAAGGGCTCCACCATGTTCTTTGCCGACCTCTTGCGGGCCATGCCCATCCGCCTGTCCATGGACTTCATGGCGGTGTCCAGCTATGGCCGCACCACCAAGTCCTCCGGCGAGGTGGAGATCCGCAAGGACCTGTCCGGCTCCATCGAGCACCGGCACGCCATCATCGTGGAGGACATCATCGACTCCGGCTTCACCCTGAGCTACCTGAGCCGCATGCTGTCCGCCCGCGGGGCCAAGTCCATCAAGATCTGCACGCTGCTGGACAAGCCCGCCCGCCGCGCGCCCGGCATCACGCTCAAGGCCGACTATTCGGGCTTCGTCATTCCCGACGGCTTCGTGGTGGGCTACGGCCTGGATTACGACGAGGCCTATCGCAACCTGCCCTACATCGGCATATTGAAACCAGAAGTTTACGAAAATAACTGATTTGTGCGTTTCATTTGACCATAACAAACGTTATAATTATATAATGTAGGTCAAATCCGAAAGAGAGGACTTTCGAGTTGAATAAGAAACCCTTACGCAAGGTCCTGCAGGGACCGCTGATGTACCTGCTGCTGCTGGCGGTGATCCTGCTGGTGGTGCACATGCTGACGGATGGCACGACCAGCCAGCCCCGCTCCATAAGCTATTCCACGCTGCTGGAGTGGGTGGAGGCCGACCTGCGCCACAGCCAGGGCGAGACGCTGACCGGCGACCAGAAGGGCATGACCCTGTCCACGGTGGTCATACAGTCCAGCACGCTGCTGGGCGTCACCGAGGAGAACCAGGCCGCCTACGAGCTGACCGGCAACTACGACATCCAGTGCGTGCTGCCCAGCGAGAGCCAGTTCTACGCCGACGTGAGCGCCATCTACGAGGCCGTGCTGGGCCGGGCCGTGAGCCCCACCGAGTACGACTTCTCCATCACCTCCAAGCTGCCGGCCCAGGCCGCGTGGTGGGTGGAATGGGTGCCGCTGCTGGTCACCGTGGCGCTGTTTGGTTTCCTGTGGTACTTCCTCATGCGCCAGCAGACCGGCGGCAAGGGCATGATGAGCTTCGGCAAGGCCCACGCCCGCATGACCGACCCCAACGGCAACAAGGTCACCTTCCACGACGTGGCCGGCGCTGACGAGGAGAAGGAGGAGCTGCGCGAGATCGTGCAGTTTTTGAAAAACCCCCAGCGCTTCACCAAGGTCGGCGCGCGCATCCCCACGGGCGTGCTGCTCGTGGGCCCGCCCGGCACGGGCAAGACGCTGCTGGCCCG
>JAFUWR010000312.1 GCA_017471125.1 Clostridia bacterium
CGGGCGCTGAGGGCAGCGCCCCTACGCCTTTGCGGCAGCATGCCTTCCCCTTTGGGGAAGGTGGCACAGCCGTAGGCTGTGACGGATGAGGTCCCCCGGTCCCGGGCGGGCGCCGCAACGGCGCCCCTACGCCTCGCCGGGTATCGGACTGATGCCTGGTGCCTGATGCCTGGTGCCTCGTCCTCCTGTTCCCTGTTCCCTAATCCCTAATCCCTGTTCCCTAATCCCTAATCCCTAATCCCTATTCCCTCTCAATAATGTTATTTTGTGACGATTTTTAGCCCAACCGCTTGCCTAAAAGAAGGGTTTGTGGTATGATAGAGTACGGTAATGTGAATAGCCGTGTCCGTCTGCGGGCGGCGCGGCGAAATAATGACAGTGAGGTTATCAAATGAGCAACGTAGCTGAGATCCTGAAGGACCGCATGGCGTTTTCCTTCGAGGTTTTTCCGCCCAAGACCGACGCCGGCATGGACAAGCTGTGCGGCGACGGCGGCGTACTGGACCACCTCTACGAGCTGGACCCGGACTACATCTCCTGCACCTACGGCGCGGGCGGCACCAACGTGGGCAAGAACCTCGAGGTGCTGGACAAGATCAAGAAGGACGGCAAGTGCATCCCGGTGACCCACTTCACCTGCGTGGCGAACACCAAGGAGGGCATCAAGGAGCAGCTCCAGCGCTACCTGGACCACGGCATCGACCACATGCTGGCCCTGCGCGGCGACATCCCCTTCGGCTGGACCGGCACCGGCGGCGACCTGCACTACGCCACGGAGCTGGTGAAGTTCGTCCGCAAGGAGTTCGGCGACAAGTTCACCATCGCGGTGGCGGGCTCCCCCGAGGGCCACATCGCCTGCCGCAGCATCGAGGCGGACATCTCCTTCCTGAAGCAGAAGCAGGACGAGGGCGCCAACTACATCATGACCCAGCTCTGCTGGGACATGGACCAGTTCCGCTGGTGGATGGACGCCATCCGCGCCGCGGGCATCTGGCTGCCTGTGGACGTGGGCATCATGCCCGTGCTGGACGCCGCGGCCACCATCAACATGGCGCTTTCCCGCAACGGCTGCGTCATGCCCCGGGCGCTTGCGGAGATCATCTCCAAGCACTGGATCTTCCCCAACGTGTTCGCGCCCAATGAGCCGGAGGAGTCCATCGCCGCCAAGAAAGCCGCCTTCAAGGAGGCCGGCATGGAGTACACCATCAAGCTCATCGACGAGTACCGGGTGGCCGGCATCGACGGCATCCACCTCTACGCCCTCAACAAGTACGAGGACGTGACCCGCCTGGTGAAGGAATCCGGCATCGTGGACCTGATCTGACTTTGTTCGATATTTAGGAGACATCATGTCAACACATGTCATCGCTGTGGCCGGCAAGGGCGGCGTCGGTAAGACGACCACCTGCGGCATGATCATCGAATACCTGGTGAACGCGGGCAAGGGCCCGATCCTGGTGGTGGACGCCGACGCCAACTCGAACCTCAACGAAGTGCTGGGCGTGGACGTGGACACCACGCTGGGCGACATCCGCGAGGAGATGGCCCGGGCGGAGCTCATGCCCGTGTCCCCCATCCCCTCGGGCATGACCAAGCAGGAGTACGCGGAGTACAAGTTCTCCACCGCCCTCATCGAGGAGGACGACTACGACATGCTGGTCATGGGCCGCACCCAGGGCAAGGGCTGCTATTGCTACGTCAACGGCGTGCTCAAGGCCCAGGTGGACAAGTACTACGGCCAGTACGGGTATATGGTGATCGACAACGAGGCCGGGCTGGAGCACATCTCCCGCGGGACGCTGCCCCACGTGGACACCCTGCTCCTCATCAGCGACTGCTCCCGGCGCGGCATCCAGGCCGCGGCCCGCATCGCCGAGATGGTGGAGCAGCTCGAATTGAAGCCCGGCACCATGAAACTGATCGTTAACCGCGCGCCAGAGGGCAAGCTGAGCGACGGGGTTAAGGAAGAGATCGAGAAGCACGGCCTTGTTCTGGCCGGCGTGCTGCCGCACGACGAGCTCGTCTACGAGTACGACTGCGACGGCAAGCCCTCCTCCAAGGTACCTGGGGACGCTCCGGTGAAGGCGGCGCTGAACTCGATCATGGCACAGCTGGGCCTCTGACCCGGCGACAACTACTAACAGGGGGAATACATCATGGCTTTCACTCCGAAAAAGCAGGCGTTCAACGCTAAGATCAATGCCGTCACCCTCGGCACGGGCGACAAGAGCATCGTGATCGGCGGCGAAAACGTTCTGCCCTTCTACACCTTCGACGCGCCCATCGCCAACAAGCCCAAGATCGCCGTGGAGATCCGCGACAAGGGGCTCGAGGGCATCGTGTCCCCGGGCATCCAGGAATTCTACGCCGGCTGCGAGACCGTCGTGGACATGGCCGTGAAGGCCCAGTCCATGGAAGGTGCCTCCGCGATCTGCCTACACTTTGAGTCCGCCGACCCCAACGGCGACAACACCTCCGTCGAGGACTGCGTCGCGCTGGCCAAGGCCGTGGCGGATGCCGTCGAGATGCCCATCGTCATCATGGGCTGCAAGAACATCGACAAGGACGCCCAGATCTTCTCCGCCGTCTCCGAGGCGCTGCAGGGCAAGAACATCCTGGTGCTGTCCGCCCGTGAAGAGAACTACAAGACCGTCGGCGCCTCCGCCGCCCTGGCCTACAACCAGAAGGTCGGCGCCGAATCCGCCGTGGACATCAACCTGGCCAAGCAGCTCAACGTGCTGCTCTCCCAGCTGGGCGTGCCGGACGCCTCCGTCTGCATGAACGTGGGCTCCTCCGCCGCCGGCTACGGCTTCGAGTACCTGTCCTCCACGCTGGACCGCGTGAAGGCCGCCGCATTGGCCCAGAACGACAAGCAGCTCCAGATGCCCATCGTGACCCCCATCTCCACCGAGACCTGGGGCGTCAAGGAGTCCATGAGCCCCGAGGAGGAATCTCCCGAGTGGGGTCCCCTGGACGAGCGCGGCATCGAAATGGAGGTCTGCACCGCCTCCGCCTGTCTGGTGGGCGGCTCCGATCTGGTCATCATGAGGCACCCTGCCGCTGTCGCCACCATCTCCAAGTTCATCGACAGCCTGATGTAAGCAGGGAAGGGAGGATATAATACCATGGCACTAAAAGGTCTTGACATCTTTAAGCTGACCCCCAAAAAGAACTGCAAGCAGTGCGGCAGCCCCACCTGCATGGCGTTCGCCATGAAGGTCGCCCAGGGCGCCGTGCCGATCGAAAAGTGCCCCTTCATGTCCGAAGAGGCCCTGGCCACCCTGTCCGAAGCCACCGCTCCCCTGATGAAGACCATCACCGTGGGCGCGGGCAACAACGAGCACAAGCTGGGCGGCGAGACCGTGCTGTTCCGGCATGAAAAGACCCTCGTCAACCGCAACCTGTACGCCGTGAACCTCTGCTCCTGCATGGAGGACGCCGAGATCGACGCCGCCATCGCGGACGTGAAGAAGGTCGATTACGAGCGCATCGGCGAGCGCGAGTACGTGGAGTTCCTTTATCTGAATTATGCCGACAACGGCGCGGACAAGTACGTGGCGCTGGTCAACAAGGCCCTGGCCGCCGACCGCGCGCTGATTTTGAACGTGTCCGATCCCGAGGTCGCCAAGGCGGCGCTCGAGGTCTGCAAGGCCCAGAAGCCCATCCTGAACGGCGCGAACAAGGACAACCTGGACGCCATGAACGAGGTCGCCAAGGCCGCGGGCGTCACCCTGGGCGTGTCCGGCGCGGACATCTCCGAGATCTACGACAACATCAAGGCCCTCGAGGGCAAGGGCAACAAGAACCTGATCGTGGACTGCACCGGCGCGGACGCCAAGGCGACCTTCGCCAACGCCGTCCAGGTCCGCCGCGGCAATCTGAAGGATCAGGACCGCGTGCTGGGCTATCCGAGCATCGTGAACCTGGCTAAGGTCGCCGGCGGCGACCTGCACATGCAGACCGCCCTGGCCTCCGCCTTCACCCTGCGCTACGGCTCCATCATCGTCATGGAGAAGATGACCTACGCCGAGGCGCTGGCGCTGTACGGCCTGCGGCAGAACATCTTCACCGACCCGCAGAAGCCCATGAAGGTCGAGCCCGGCATCTATGCCCTGAACGGCGCGGACGAGAATTCCGTCTGCTCCCTGACCGTGGACTTCGCCCTGACCTACTTCCTGGTCTCCGGCGAGTACGAGCGGTCCAAGTGCCCGGTCAACCTGCTCATCACCGATGCCAGCGGCATGTCCGTGCTGACCGCCTGGGCAGCCGGCAAGTTCTCCGCGGGCACCATCAAGAAGTTCTTTGACGAAGCGGACATCGAAAACAAGATCAAGTCCCGCACGCTCATCATCCCCGGCAAGGTCGCCGTCATGAAGGGCGAGATCGAGGCCAAGCTGCCCGGCTGGAACGTGGTCGTCGGCCCGATGGAGGCCGTCCAGCTGGTCAAGTTCATCAAGGACTTCACTGCCTGATTCCCAGGGAATAGGGAGTAGGCAGTAGGGAGTAGGGAAGATCGCGCGCGGCTGTCACCCTCGCGGAACAGCAAAGGATAGTCGGATGGAGAATTACAAGGAGCTCGTCGTTTGGAATCGCGGCATGGAATTGGCCTGCGCCGCGTATGAGGTGGCGCTCAAGCTGCCACGACACGAGACCTATGCGCTGAGCGACCAGATACGTCGCTCGGCGATCTCCATCCCGTCCAATATCGCGGAGGGCTACGGCCGCAACTCCACACGCGATTACGTCCGCTTCCTGTCTATTGCCCGAGGTTCCCGCTACGAGCTGGAGACTCAGTTGCTCCTGTGCGTTAAATTGGGATATGTCGATGAAAAAGGCATCGCATCGGCCGTTCAGTTGGGCACAGAAGTCGGGAAGATGCTGAACGTTATGATCTCAAAGCTGAGTGAATAAGGGAAGGCAGCGGGAGAAAGCGGACGTTCTGCACAGGCGGACGATCCCCTACTCCCTACTCCTTGCTGACTACTGCCCTGTGCATTAAATTTGGATATGTCGATAAACAGGTCATCGCATCGGCCGTTCAGTTGGGCACAGAAGTCGGGAAGATGCTGAACGTTATGATCTCAAAGCTGAGTGAATAAGGGAAGGCAGCGGGAGAAAGCGGACG
>JAFUWR010000313.1 GCA_017471125.1 Clostridia bacterium
CTCGCACAGGGAGCTGACGGACTCCGTGCGGCTCGACAGCTCGCCCGAGGAGAACCTTCTAAAGAAGCTCACCGGCAGCGACAGCACGCGCATCATCACCGCCGCCTCCACGCAAAGCGTGGTCTTGGTGGAGATGCGCTCCATCATCAGGTCCCGGGCCACGTTCAAAAGCTCCGACGCGAACGCCGCCGACAGCAGGAAGATCGCCATGCCGCCCAGCAGCGACACGCTCTTGTTTTCCAGCACCGGGCCGGTGATGGCGCTGTACACCCGGGGCTCGATGAAGCCCACCAGCGTCACCGCCAGCGTCGCCAGGAAGAGCTGCAGCAGGTCGCGCTCGCTCAGGCAGTTCTTCATGTAGATGAACAGGTCCGGGATGCCCAGCGACTTCATCGGCAGCGGCCGGTAGAAGCACAGCGCGTCCCGCTCGAACAGCTTGGCCGTCTGCCTGGTCACCCGCCTGAGCTTGCCCGTGGCGGGGTCCTTGAAATGATAGCCGAACAGCTTTCCGGGCAGCAGCGCCACCGCCTGGCCCGTCTCCGCCATGACCGCCAGCATCGGGCCGAAGGCGTCCCTGTACCAGCCCTCCTCGAGCGTCACGTCCCGCGTCATCAGCCCGTAGGGGCGCAGCGCGTACTCCAGCTGCTCGTTCACGTCCGTGATGTTGTCCGGGATCTCCACGGGCTTGTAGTGGTAGCTCTTCAGGATGTCGTCCAGGGCCTCCCGGGCGATCAGCCGGTCGTCCTTCAACCGCGACGCCGCGCGGTTGCCCAGCACCGACCCGGCCACCTCCACAAAGGATTCCTCCAGGACCTCCTGGTCGTTTTTCATCCGTTCTCTGATTTGTTCATCGAACCATCCCATGTGCGCTTCCCCCCTTTCTCATTCGCTGGTCACCAGCTCCGCATAGGCGCCGCCCTTGGCGTACAGCTCCTCGTGCGTGCCGCGCTCGACGACCCGGCCCTTTTCGAGCACGATGATCTCGTCGCAGTCGCGGATGGTGGAGAGCCGGTGGGCGATGACGATGCAGGTGATGCCGCGGTCCTGTATGGCGCGGACGACGTCGTACTCGGTCTTGGCGTCGAGGGCGCTGGTGGCCTCGTCCAGTATGATGACGGAGGGGTCCTGGGCCAGCACGCGGGCGATCTCGAGCCGCTGCCGCTGGCCGCCGGACAGGTCCTTGCCGTTCTCGGTGAGCCGGCCCTGGTAGCCGCCGGGGCGCTGGAGGATGTCGTCGTGGATCTGGGCGTCCCGGGCGGCGAGTATGACCTCGAAGTCCGCGATGGTGTCGTCCCACATCCGGATGTTGTTGGAGATGGTGTCCTCAAAGAGTATGATGTCCTGGTCCACCACGGCCATGGAGCCGGTGAACACGGGCCGGGGGATGTCCTGGATGGGCTTGCCGTCGAACAGGATCTCGCCCGACCAGGGCACGTACAGCCCGGAGATGAGCTTGGACAGCGTGGACTTGCCGCAGCCCGACGCGCCCACGATGGCCACCCGCCCGCCGGGCTTGATGGACATGGAGAAGTCCTCCACCACGGGCTTGGACAGCCGGGAGTAGCCGAAGGTGACGTTCTTGAGCTCCACCCGGCCCTTCAATTTCGAGTAGTCGACGTCCGCCGCGATGGGCGCGTCCTTGACGAACGGGTCGGTGGGGTACTGCATCACGTCCTCCACGCGCTCCATCTGCACCCGCATCTCCTGGATGGTCTGCCCGGCGGAGATCAGCGTCTCGGCGGGGCTCAAGAACGAGGACAGGAAGCCCTGGAAGATGTTGATGGCGCCCAGAGTGAAGTTGCCGTCCATCGCCATCCGCACGCCCACGAACAGCACCATGTAGTTTGCCACGGTGCCGACGAAGGAGGGGATGATGCCGAGCTGCGCGTTCATCCGGGAGAATTTGACGTTCTGGGTGTTCACCGACGCCTGGTAGCCCGCCCACTTCCTAAAGAAGCCGTTCTCCGCGCCGCTGGCCTTGAGCGTCTCGGTCATGCTGATGCCGGCCATGGTGGTGGAGGCCAGGTTGCCCTCGTCGCGCATCTGGACGCGCATCATGTTGACCCGCTGGGCGGACATGTAGCGGGCGGTCAGGACGTTGATGACGATGGACAGAAGGCCGATCAGCGTCAAAAGCGGCGAGTATCTCAGCATCAGCGCCATGTAGAACACGGCCATGACGGTGTTCAGCGCCAGCGGGGCCACGGTGTCCACCAGCGTGCCCGCGATGGAGGCGTTGGTGGCCTGCCGCTGGAGGATGTCGCCGGTCATGCGCTGGGAGAAGAACTCCATCGGCAGCCTAAGCACCTGCCACATGTAGGACGTGTTGCCGATGACGGACAGCTTGCCGTTGATCTTTAGGGAATACACCGTCCGCGCCCACTCCACGATCAGCTGGAGCACGCACAGCAAAAGCATCACGCCGATGAACGGGTTGAGCCATTCGCGGTTCAGGCCCGTCAATAGCCTGTCGTAGAAGATGCGGGACATGACGGGATTGATGACGTCGAACAGGTAGGCGATGATGGTCGTCAGCGCCACGAACGCCACCGCCGCGCCCGCGCCGGCCAGCCGCTTGCGGGCGAAGGCCAGGGTGCTCTTGGGCTTGCCGGAGGGTTGGAAGTTTTCGCCGGGCTCGAGCGTGATGACGATGCCGGTGAACGCCTCGTCGAACTCCTCCATGCTCACCTTCACCGTGCCGCGGGCGGGATCGTTCAGGCACGCCTTGTTGCCCTGGAAGCCGTCCAGCACCACGAAGTGGTCGAAGTTCCAGTGGATGATGCAGGGGAAGGCCGGCAGCTTCTTGACGGCGTCCACCTCCATGCGGTAGCCCTTGGCCTCGAAGCCGTAGCTCCGCGCCGCCACCATCACGTTCCGGGCGTTGGAGCCGTCCCGGGAAACGCCACAGTCCAGGCGCACCTGCTCGAGGGGTATCCACTTTTCATAGTACGCCGACACCATCGCCAGGCACGCCGCGCCGCACTCCAGCGCCTCCATCTGCATGATGACCGGCACCTTCGCCACGCCGCCCTTCACCGGCTGTTTGATCTTTGGGGTCTGTGAGGACATCTATATACATCCTTCCGGTCGTTTTATCAATTCAGTAAAAACCTGATCGGTGAGATCGCCTCTGTCACGATCACGGCGTCGTAGCTGCCGTCGGGCACGTCGAGGGTCGCGGTGCAGAAGGGCTCCTCCTGGTCGTTCTCGTAGACGTACTCGATCTTGGTCTCCTGCGCGCCGACGCGCAGGGTCATGCCGGGCTTGATCTCGTCGGCGCGGGCGTCGGGCAGGGCGACGTAGAGCTTGTCCCCCGCGGCCTCGGCCTCCACGTTGACCGTGGTCTCGAGGGTGCCCACGCTGCTTAATACGATCAGGCCGATGAGCAGCGCGACGACCGCGCCCAGCAGCAGCCATATGCCCGGGCTGGTGACCCGCATGTAGTCCTGCAATTGGTCGGGGGAGGACACCCGATCCAGCGTCTTTTGCCTAAACAGTTGGTTTTCCATCTATCATCCGTCCTTTTTCGGGAACTCCAAAAACCGCCCGGTCCCGGCTTCCTGCCGGGAGGGGCGGCCCTTGGGTCGTGCGATCGTTAAGCCTTCTTGGAATACTTGGAGGACACCCAGCCCTCGCGGCCGCCGACGCGCACCTTGTACCAGGTCACGCCGCGGTCGTCCTTCTTGGAGGAATTCAGGTAGGTCACCAAGTCGCCCTTGTCCAGGTAGCCGATGGTGTCGTACTGCTTGCCGGGGCCCCTGCGGACGTTCACGTTGCCGGTGGCCTTGATCTTGCCGGTGCCGCCGGTGACGGCCTCCAGCGCGTCGTCGTTCAGCTCGAGCGCTTCCAGGTTCTCGATATTCTCGTTCATCATTGTGTTTTCCTCCTTGGATGATATTGTGCCGCGGTCCCCGGGACTGCCGCCCCGTCCGTTCGACATGGTCATCATACCACACGAACAGTCACAGAACCATCACACTGCATCTCCCATTTTATCATACCTTTTTCTGGAAATATACGCGGTAACGGGGCAATTCGGGGGTTTTTTTGTGATATTAGCGCGTGCCCGCGGAAATGGGCCCTTGCCATTTCCCCCGATCCGTTATAAAATGGAAGCATCAGAGAGGGGGCTTTTATCATGGCGCATCCGCTGATCGACCGGGCGCTTTACGACGCCATCGTCCGCTTCGACGAGGACGAGGCGGCGCAGGAATACTTCTACAAGGTGATGGACACGGTGACCGACCGCAGCGGCAAGCGGGAGACGGTGCGCACGCAGATATTGCGGACCTACGCGATGCTGTTCTGCGACGACCTCGGCGCGGTGGCGGGGCAGGTGGCGGGCCCGGACGAGGTGGAGGCCACGGCGGACCGGCTCTACACCGGCGGCATGGGCTTCGACCCGCAGCACTGGTACCGCATGGGGCACCACTTTCCCGTGATCGACGAGGACAACTACGACCGCTTCGCCGCGCTGGTCATCAGCGACCTGAGCGCCGGCCCGCTGCGGGAGGCGGCGCTGCAGGGCGACGACATGCTGCTGGTGGGCGAGCGCGACCCGCTGGGCATGACGGCGGAGCAGCGCCGGGCCCAGCGGCTTCGGCGGGTGCAGATCGGGGGGATGGACCGATGACGATCCTGGCGGTGAGCGACCGCGCCGACGTGCTCCAGCTGCTGACCGACGCCATCTCCGACGCCAAGCCCGGCGCGGAGGTCCTGGGCTTCGACAACAGCCCCGCGGCCTGGGCCGAGGCCCGCGCGCGGCAGGTGGACGTGGCTTTTTTGGAAATGGCGCTGCCCGAGCTGAACGGGCTGGACCTGGGGCGGTATCTCAAGGAGCTGAACCCCCTGGTCAACCTGGTGTACCTGTCCGACGGAAGGGACGGGGCCTGCGACGCCTTCGAGCTCCATGCCAGCGGGTATTTATTGAAGCCCGTGGACGCGGACGGCGTGCGCCGGGAGCTCGACGACCTGCGCTATCCCGAGGCGAAGAAGCGCGTGTTCGCCCAGACCTTTGGCAACTTCGAGCTGTTCGTGGACGGCGAACCCGTGCAGTTCAAGTACAACCGCACCAAGGAGGTGGTGGCGCTGCTGGTGAACAACCGCGGGGCCCAGACCACCAACGGCGAGATCATCGCGAGCCTGTGGGAGGACGACGGCGACCCTGAGAAGAAGCGCTCCTACCTGGCCAACATCCGGCAGGACCTGAACAACACGCTGACACGGCTCAGGCTCAACGGCCTGATCGTCAAGCAGCGGGGCAGCATGGGCATCGCCGCGGACCGCATCGAGTGCGACCTGTACGACTGGCTGGCCAAGCGGCAGGAGTCCCGCTACCGCTATCTGGGCGAGTACATGAACCAGTATAGCTGGGCCGAGTACGTCCACGCCGAGCTGGACGAGATCAGCTACGCCATGGAGGACGAGGAGCTGGAATGATGGAGATCGCGGGCAAGACCATCGAGCTGTTCCCCCCGCGGACGCCGGGCGCGCCGCTGGTGGTGCTGAACACGGTGATGGGGGAGGGCACGGCCACATACACGGCCATCGCCGGGGCCACGGACGCCGACTTCGCGCTGGCCGCCATAGGAAACCTCGACTGGAACGACGATCTGAGCCCCTGGCCCTGCGAGCCGGTGTTCAAGGGCGACGGCGGCTTCGGCGGCGGCGCGGACAGGTACCTGTCCCTGCTGACGGGAAAGCTATTGCCGAAGATCATCGACGCCTTGCCCGCGCCGCCGAAATACGTCGCGCTGGCCGGATACTCGCTGGCGGGGCTGTTCGCGCTGTACGCGCCCCATCATACCGACGTGTTCGACCGGGTGGCCAGCGCCTCCGGGTCCACCTGGTTCCCCGGCTTCGTGGAATACGTCAAGACCCACCCGATGGCCCGCGTGCCCGGGCGCGTCTACCTGTCCGTGGGGGATCGGGAGGCGCGCACCAAAAACGCCGTCATGCGGCCCGTGGAGGACAATGCCCGGGCGCTGGCGGCGTGGTATCGGGAAAGAGGCATAGCGTCGACCTTTGTGCTTGATCCCGGCGGGCACTTCAAGGACGCCGAGGCGAGGGTCGCAAGGGCGGTAGCGTGGATCATCAGCGAGGGCGACGATGTTTAGCGGATGTGTCGGGGCCGCGTTGTGCGTCGTCGCCCTCTTGATGTGTGTCTACCTGACGTGCGTCGCCGTCCATCGCGACCGGGTCACGGTGGACCGGGGCGTGAACACGGAGATACTGCTGTACGAGCTCATGCTGTGCGGGCTTCTATTCCTCGCGGGGGTGGCGCTGGCGCTGGACGCGCCGCTTTGGTTGAAATGCCTCGCGGCGGCGCTGCTGCTGCCGGGGGTTATACTGGCGGGCTTCATCCTCGCCCACGCCTTCGACCGGCCCGCGCCGGACGCCGAATACATCGTGGTGCTGGGCATGGCGCTCGAAAAAAACAGGCCCACGCGGGACCTGTTGATGCGCCTGGACGCCGCCGCCGGGTACGCGGCGGCAGATCGCGGGGCGACGCTCGTTGTCACCGGCGGCAACGGCGGCGACGGGGCCGAATCCGAGTCGGCGGTCATGCGCCGCCTGCTGGCTGCCCGGGGCGTGGCCGAGGGGCGCATCCTCACGGAGGATGAGGCTGTGGACACTGACGGCAACTTCGCCAACCTCCGCGACATGGTCGGCGGCGCGGCGTCCGTGGCGGTGGTCACCAGCCGCTACCACATGGCCCGGGCGCTGGGCATCGCGCGGGGCGCGGGGTTCACGTCCGTCACGGGCCTGTCCGCCCCCTGCGACCCACTCATGCTCCCGGCAAACGTCATGTGGGAGATCGTGTGCCTGATCGACGGCCTCCTGCGCCGCACGGTGAGGCTTCTCTAAATATACCGGTCCTCCCGCGACAGCTTCCGTATGAGCACGGAGGTCAGCAGGAACAGCCCCAGCACGAAGGCGAGGAAGTACCAGGAGGAGTAGTAGGACACGGCGAGGAAGTCGTAGGCCCCGTGGAGCAGCGCGGGGACGACCACGGCCATCACGCGCATGGCCTTGGAGGCGCCCTCGTCGCCGCGGCGATCCAGCGCGGCGGCCTGGGCGTACCAGCAGCCCATGAACACGCCGAAGCAGGCGTGGCCGGGGATGGCGGTCACCGCACGCAGCAGCGCCGTGCCCAGGCCGTTCATCAGCACGTAGCCGATGTTCTCCCACAGCGCGAAGCCCAGCGACACGAACGCCGCGTAGACCACGCCGTCGAACCGGCAGTTGAAGTCCGGCGTCCGCCAGGTGGCCCGCTTCAAAAGGACGTACTTCGCGCCCTCCTCGGCGAAGCCCACCACGCCGAAGTACAGCAGCACGTCGTACAGCACCGTCTCGTAGCGGAACATGCCGTTCAATATGAACAGGCCCACCCGCTCCAGCAGCTTGGCGATGGACGTGGCGATGATGCCGTAGAGCACCAGGCGCATCAGCAGCGCCGGGGGCTCCGGCTCCACCCGGTCCGCCCGGTAGACCTGCACCAGCAGCGCGATGGCCGGGATCACCGCCGCCGCGATCAGTATCGTGCTCGGCATGTATAAGGTGAACATGTTCTGCCTCCCATGATGGTCTTTTGCCTATTATAATGCCTCCCTCCCGCCGATGTCAATTCGTTTTGGCCCAGTCCGCCCAAAATAAAACTTGCATAAAACGGGAAACGTGAGTATAATAGAAATGTTATCATGCAAATGAATACGGAGTCGATACCGTGAAGAACATATTCAGGAGCCTGTTTCGGAAGCCGGACAAGTGGATCGCCGTGGACGTGGAGCTGGACGGCATGCACCCGAGCCGCATCATACAGCTTTCCTACATCGTCATCGAGGGGCGCAGGATCAAGGGGAAGAACTTCTACTTCCCGGCCAAGGCGGTGAACCGCTACGCCCGCAAGGTCCACGGCCTGAGCGTGCACGACCTGTGGCGGCTGTCCGAGGGCAAGACCTTCGAGGACCACATGGACGAGATCTACCGGGACTTCGAGGGCTGCAAGCTGGTGATCGGCCACGACGTGGGCGGCGACGTGAAGTACATCCGGCGGGAATTCGCCCGCTACGGCGTGAAGCTGCCCGACTATCCGATCTTCTGCACCCTCAGGCACTACACCGAGGAGGCGCACATCCCGCTGAAATCGAACCCCCGGGTGCTGAAGCCGCCGCGGCTCGAGGAGCTGTGCGACCACTTCGGCCTGACCCCGGAGTTCATCGCCGGGCGCTGTAAAAAGTGGTACGGCGGCGGGGACCACTACCACGACGCCCGCTTCGACGCCGCCGCGTCGTACCTGTGCATGGTGGTGGGCGAAAAGATGGGCTGATGGAAAACGACACCATTGTCGATGAAAGGAGCTGTTTCACATGAGGATAGGCTGTGTCAAGGAGATCAAGAACAACGAGTTCCGCGTGGGACTGACCCCAGACAACGTGAAGGCCTACGTGGCCGCGGGCCATGAGGTGTACATCGAGAAGGGCGCGGGCCTGGGCAGCGGCTTTTCGGACGCGGAGTACGCCGAGGCCGGGGCGAAGCTGATCGCCGCCGCCGCGGAGGTGTGGCAAAGGGCCGAGATGATGGTCAAGGTCAAGGAGCCGCTGGAGTGCGAATACCCGCTGTTCCACGACGGGCTCATCCTCTACACCTACCTGCACCTGGCCGCGGACAAGGAGCAGATGGACGCGCTGCTCAAAGGCAAGGTCAAGGCCGTGGCCTACGAGACGCTCCAGGAGAAGGACGGCAGCCTGCCGCTCTTGATCCCCATGAGCCAGATCGCCGGACGCCTGTCCATCCAGGAGGGCGCGAAGTACATGGAGAAGAAGTTCGGCGGCGCGGGCGTGCTGCTGGCGGGCGTGCCGGGCACCCCGAAGGCCCACGTGGTCATCCTGGGCGGCGGCACCGTGGGCGCGAACGCATGCAAGATCGCCGTGGGCATCGGCGCGGACGTCACCATCATCGACGTCAACCTGCGCCGCCTCGAGCAGCTGGACGACCGCTTCGGCGCGCGCATCCAGACCCTGGTGTCCACCGATTCCAACATCGAGAAGGCCGTGAAGGACGCCGACCTGGTCATCGGCTCGGTGCTGGTGCCCGGCGGCTCCACGCCCAAGCTGTTCAAGCGGAAGTATTTGAGCGAGATGAAGGACGGCGCGGTGTTCGTGGACGTGGCCATCGACCAGGGCGGCTGCGGCGAGAGCAGCCACGTCACCACCCACGACGATCCCGTGTTCATCGAGGAGGGCGTCGTCCACTACTGCGTGGGCAACATGCCCGGCGCGGTGCCGCGCACCTCCACCATCGCCCTGACCAACGCCACCCTGCGCTACGGCCTCCAGATCGCCAAGAATGGCCTCGAGGCCGCCTGCAAGGAGAGCGAGGCCATCTACAAGGGCGTCAACACCTACGACGGCAAGCTGACCTGCAAGAACGTGGCCGACGCCTTCGAGGGCTATGAGCACACCGACCTCTGCACACTGATCTGACATATATGGAAAACGCCCGGCGCGCGCGCCGGGCGTTTTCCATATATGTCAGATCAGTGTGCAGAGGTCGGTGTGCTCATAGCC
>JAFUWR010000314.1 GCA_017471125.1 Clostridia bacterium
ACGACGCCCGCGCCGCCGCGTACCTGGCCGGGGAAGCCCTGTCCGCCGACGCGGAGAACGGCTGGGCCCGGGTCGAGTGGCGCGGCATGCCGCTGGGCTGGGGCAAGGTCAGCCAGGGCACGCTCAAAAACCACCTGCCCAAGGGTTTGAGGCGAACTATCCATTAAATTTATCGCTGAAAAAATTAACAAAGCGATTGACATTTTGATTCCAATATATTATACTATAATAAAGTAATTTGATTGCATTACGAAAGGGGATCATCAATAATGGCGGGCAAATTCATCATCACCACGGCCAAGAACGGCGAGTTCACCTTCAACCTGAAAGCCGGCAACGGCGAGGTCATCCTGACGGCCTCCGAGACCTACACGACCCTGAAGGCTTGCGAAAATGGCATCGCCTCCGTGAAGAAAAACGCGCTGGCGCCCGTGGAGGACCAGACCCGCGAGGAGAGCGTCGGCCATCCCAAGTACGAGCTGTATCAGGACAAGGCCGGGGAATTCCGCTTCCGCCTGAAGGCCTCCAACGGCCAGAACATCGGCAAATCCGAGGGCTACAAGGCCAAGGCCAGCGCCAAGAAGGGCATACTGTCCATCGGCAAGAACGCGCCCGACGCGCCGGTGACGGTGGTCGACCCCGAATGACGGCCCTCCGATCCAACATACACACCCACAGCACCTATGCCGACGGCCGGGACGCCCCCGAGGACATGCTTCGGGCGGCGCTTCGGCTGGGCTTTCACACCCTGGGCTTCTCCGAGCACGGCCGCGCCGACTACGACGACTGCGCCATGCCCGCGGACGTCGAGCCCCTGTACCGGGCGGACATCCTGCGGCTGAAGGCGAAGTACGCCGGGCGGATCGACGTGCTGCTGGGCTACGAGCATGACTGGCTCTCGCCGCCGACCCCGGACCGATACGACTATATCATCGAATCGGTGCACTACCTGCGGGCCGGGGGCGGCTTCGTGTGCGTGGACGACACCCGCGACATCCTGACGGACGCCATCGATAAGCACTTCGGCGGCGATCCCTACGCGATGTGCCGGGAGTACTTCCGCACCGTAGCGGAATCCTGTCAGAGCGGCGCGCAGGTGCTGGGCCACATGGACCTGGTGATGAAGTTCAACGAGCGCCGCGACCTGTTCGACGACGCCGACTCCCGGTATCTCAAATGCGCCCTCGAGGCCGCCGACGCCGCCGCCGACAGCGGCATGCTGATCGAGATCAACACCGGGGCCATCGCCCGGGGCTACCGCACCCAGCCCTACCCCGGTCCGGCGATCCTGCGCCGGCTGGCCGAGCGCGGGGCGCGGATCGTCGTCACCAGCGACTGCCACAACTCGGACTACCTGGACTGCGGCTTTGCGGACGCCGCGGCGCTGGCCCGCGGCTGCGGCTTTAGGACCGCGTGGCAGTATCGCGGGGCGCAGCTCGAAGAATATCCACTGGAGGACATCGTCAATGGCTGAACGCAGGGCGCTCTACGCCGGTTCCTTCGACCCCTACACCAACGGCCACCGCGCCATCGTGCGCAAGGCTGCCGCGCTGTTTGACCGGGTGGACGTGGTCATCGGCGTGAACGTGGGCAAGCGGCGGGCCTTCGACGCCGACGCCATGTGCCGCGCCATCGAGGCCACCCTCCGGGACGACGGCCTTACCAACGTCCGCGTCGCCGTCCACGACGGCCTCATGGCCGAGTACTGCGCCGCAAACGGCATCCGATGGTACGTGCGCGGCCTGCGCAACGCCATGGATTACGCCTACGAGGAGAACATCGCCATGGTCAATCGGCTCATCGAGCCCGGCCTCGAGACCGTCTACCTCCGCGGCGACGAGCCCGCCATCTCCTCCAGCATGGTCCGCGAGCTCCTCGCCTTCCAACGCGATGTCTCCCCCTTCGTCCCCCCCGCCGTGGGGGAGATCATAAGGGGATAAGGCCAGCCGCCACAAAAGTGGCGGCTGGTTTTTGCGCATCCATATCTCTTAAAAAATGTAAATTCACCGCCGATTTATCCCTTAAAAAGTGTTGATTTTTGGCCGAATATGCGTATAATAAATGTGAGAACGGAGGCGATGCGGATGAAGCGATACGCGATGCGGGAATTGGCGGCCTGGAAGGACAGGCCGAATCGAAAGCCGCTGATCATAAAGGGCGCGCGTCAGGTCGGCAAGACCTGGCTGATGCGGGAATTTGGGCGACAATTCTTCTCCAAGGTCGCCTACGTGACCTTCTACAACAACCAGCGGATGAAGCGCGTGTTCGACGACGATTACGACGTCCAGCGCATCATGATGAACATCAACATCGAAACGAAGGTCGAGGTCACCCCCGGCGACACGCTGATCATCTTCGACGAGATCCAGGAGGCGCCCCGGGCGCTGGAATCTCTGAAATACTTCTGCGAGAACGCGCCGGAATATGCCTTCGTGGCCGCGGGCTCACTGTTGGGCGTGGCGATCCACGAGGGCGTATCCTTCCCCGTGGGCAAGGTCGACACGCTCGAGCTGCGCCCGCTGTGCTTCCGGGAATTCCTGGAGGCGATGGGCGAAGCGCCGCTCGCGAACGTGATCGCGGCGGCGGACTATCGGCTCATGTCGGACAACAGCGTCAAATTCATCCATTGGCTGAAAAACTATTACTATGTCGGGGGCATGCCCGAGGTCGTCGCCTATTTCGCGGAACACAAGGACTATCAGGAGGTGCGCCGCTTGCAGCGCGCCATCCTCGAACAGTACGAGGACGACTTCGGGAAGCACGCCGCCTCCGCGAGCCTCGCCCGCATCCGGATGGTCTGGAACTCCATCCCCATGCAATTGGCGAAGGAAAACAAGAAGTTTTTCTTCGGCCAGATCAAGACGGGCGCACGGATGAAGGATTTCGAGCTCGCCATCGAATGGCTGCTGGACTGCGGCCTGATCACCAAGGTCTACAAGGTCAACAAGCCCGCGATGCCGCTGAAAGCCTACATCGACTTCGCCACCTTCAAGCTGTTCCTGCTGGATGTCGGCCTGCTCGGCGCGATGAGCGAGCTGGACGCGGGCTCGATATTGGAGGGCAACGACATCTTCGTCGAATTCAAGGGAGCGCTCACCGAGCAGTTCGTGCTCCAGGAGCTCGTGGCCGAAACGGAGTACACCCCCTATTACTACGCCACCGACGCCGCTACCTTCGAGATGGACTTCATGGTCCAGAAGGGCAAGAACATCGTGCCCGTGGAGGTCAAGGCCGAGGTCAATCAGCATGCCCGGAGCCTGAAAGCCTATTGCCAGAAGTATAAGCCGGAATACGCCGTCCGATTGTCCATGAAGGACTACCGTCAGGAGGATTGGCTGACAAACATCCCCCTGTATGCGGTAAAGACGATCTGACCCGATCTTGAGACACAGAGGACCCGCCTCCTGCTCGCGCAGGGGGCGGGTCCATTTTGACCTTGGAATGATTATTCCGCGGCCAGTCTCTCCTCGGCATCCGTCTGGGCGTTGGCGGACACATCAGGCGCAAAGCCTTGAGGGGTCCACCTATTTATCCCCTGTAAAAATCCTCTCCGCCAAATTCCTTCCACGTCTTATACATGTCAAGGTAATTCTGTTGGATGAATCTGCTGATGATACCGATCTCCTTATCCGTCAGATCACCGCGCTTTTTCAAGACGGAGCTGCCGTCCGAGCGCACGAAAAACTTCGCCGAATGTGCTTCGGTCAGCTTCTTGTCGCTGGCATGGACGTGCATCGCCTCAACGATACACTCCGCCGTGAAATACAGATAGTGGTTTGCGATCCTGTCCCTACAATATTTTGGCATGTCAGTCCTCCATGAATTGCAGGTTCCGTTCGCACAGGTCATGGACGATCTTCTGTTCGATGGAATCCATGTTCGTCTCGATGATCTCCCCGGCGTCATTGACCACCATGGCGCAGTCGGGATGCTCCAAATTCAGTATGCCGATAAAGCCATCCGGCTTTCTGAAAAATGCGTATCCACTGACGATGAATTTCGCATTTTCTTCGATCTCCATGAGCTCCTTTTCAGGCATATTCTATCCTCACATCCTTTATGGGTTTCAGGAACGCCTCCTTGTTCATATAGAGGCCGTCCAGGATCGGTTCCAGGTCGATATACTCTTCGATGGGCTGCTCCCTGTGCCGGTACTTCGCCATGACCTCCAGATAGCCATTATCCCACAGCAGCACCTTTGTATACTGCTCCAGGCCGTCACAGGTCCGGAAGGTCAGCGTCCTGCCGCCATGAGAGAAGGTGGTATACCTGTCAAAGCTGCTGAGCACAGCGACGCCGTCGTCCTTGCGCGCCATCATATCCTCCTTTTGAAATGCCCCCGCCAAGCGGCGGGGGCAAAGGTAGGTTTTGGGTTTATTCCGCGGCCAGCCTCTGATAGCTTGCCAGCCTCTCCTCGGCGTCCTTCTGGGCCTCGGCGAAGAGCTCGGGGGCCACATCGGGGAACTGCCGGAGCAGGGAAGCGTAGCGGTTCTCGCCCTTGATGAAGGACTGGTAGTCGCCCTTCGGGGGCTTAGAATCGAGGGTGAACTTCTTCTCGGCAGCAGGATTGTACCGATAGGTCTGCCAATAGCCGGCCTCGACGGCGCGGGCGATCTCGAGCTGGGCCTGGTTCATCTTGATGCCGTGGTTGA
>JAFUWR010000315.1 GCA_017471125.1 Clostridia bacterium
CCGATCCGGGGCGCAGACCGTCACCCGATGGCCCGCCGCGATCAGCGCGTCGGCCAGGGCCCGCAGGCCCCGGGACTGGATGCCGTCGTCGTTGGTCAGCAGGACGCGCATCACTTTTCCTCTGTGCCGCGGTTGGCGCGGGCGGTCTCGCTGTAGATCTTGACGATGTCCTGCAGGATCTCCGGGTGGCGGAAGCTGTGGTGGTAGAGTATGTTCATCTCCCGGATCATGCTCAGGTTCTCGATGGGCAGCACGGTCATCTTGCCCTTCTTCAATTCGTCCATGCACGCGCTGCGCGGCAGGATGGACACGCCGTAGTTGCGGCGGATCAGGTCCTTGATGGTGGCGATGTTGTCCACCTCGAGGGTGACGTTGAACTCGTCGATGGAGATGTTGCGGCTCTCGAGGTGCGCCCGGAACAGGTTGCGGGTGCCGGAATTGGGCAGGCGCAGTATGAGGCGCTCCTTCTTCAATTCGTCCAGCGTCACGATGCTCTGCTTCGCCAGAGGGCTCTCGTTGGACACCGCGCAGACCAAAAAGTCCGTGTCCAGCATGATGGAGTTGATGGACGGGTCGGTCACCGCGCCCTCCACGATGGCGATGTCGATCTTGTAGGTCTTGAGCATCGCATAAAGATTATTTATGGTGTCGGTCTGGATGGTGATGCTGACGTTATCGTTCAGCTCCGCATACTTCGCCAGCACCTCGGTGACGATGTTGCTCTCCGAGGTGTGGGTGACGCCCACCCGCAGGCGGCTGATGTTGCGCTTCTGGTCCACCAGGGCCTGCTTCAAATTGTCGTAAAGCGAGGTCACCCTTTCAGCATATTGAATGACCAATTCGCCCTCGGGCGTGGGCCTGATCTTGCCGCCGGAGCGCACGAAAAGGGTGATGTTCAGCTCCTTTTCGATCTGCTTGATGTGCTGGCTGACGGCAGGCTGCGTCAGCGCCAGCTGCTCCGCCGCGCGGGTATAGTTACCGGTCTCGAACACCTTCAGCAGTGTCAACAGCTTCACATCTATCATGGCCGCCTCCAATAATCGCACTTTATTAAGGTAACGCGATTTATAACCGTTCTTTATTCACACCATCATGATACCATATATTCGAGAAAAATGCAATACTTCATCCAAAATTTCATACGCATGATGTGATAGATTCAATTAACTCTTGTCCAAAAGGACAAGCCCCGCTGCGTCAGCGGGGCTTGTGGTGGCATTGTCTTACTGCCTGTGGGGCTTCATGATCTCCTCGACCTCGTCGGTCTTGTCCTGCTCCATCAGCAGGGACACGCCCTCGTCGTCCATCATGGCGAACTTATAGGTCTGCTGGAACTTGAGCTGGATGGTGGTGGCGCGCTCGGGCTCCCGGAACGTCACCTGCATGCCGCTCATGAGGCTGCCGGTATAGTCGCCGATCAGGTACTCGTTGGTGTCGGCGCGGAAGTACTCCACGGTCTGCTCCTGGGTATTGATGAGCCAGTACTGGTCGCCGGCGTTGGACTTGCGGGAGTAGGCGTAAGCGGGATCGGGGTCGGGGATGATCTCCACCTCGGGCTCCTCCTCGGCGATCTCCTCGACGGGCTCGACTTCCTCGGCCTCATCGGCGGGCGCTTCCTCGACGATCTCCTCCTCGGCGGGTTCCTCTTCGATGAGGTCCTCCTCGGGTTCGTCCTCGATGAACTCCTCCTCGGCCTCCTCGTCGCCGGTGTCCTCGGCCTCGAACTGCTCGTCGTCGGTCACGGCGTCATCCTCGAAGTCTTCCTCGTCGTCGACGATCTCCTCGTCCTCGGCAGGCTCCTCGTCGTCGATGTCTTCCTCGTCGTCCACGTAATCCTCGTCGTCCTCGTACTCGTCGTCCTCATCCTCGTCCTCGAGGGCCTCCATCACGATGGTGTACAGGCCGCTCTTGCCGGCGGGGAACCGGGTGTAGTACTGGTACTGGGTGTCGTCGGAGGTGTCCTCAAGGTACTGCACCAGCTCGGTCTCCACGGCGTCCTCATCCGCGACGCTGGCGTCCTCGACGATGACGATGCCCCTGGCGTCCTCGGGCAGCTCGTTGACCAATTCCTCGTCGGGCAGGGTCAGGTCGCTGTACACGCGGATCTCCAGGTTCTCCAGCTTGTCCAGCATGGAGTAGAACACGGGCGCGGGCTTCAGCGGATCGGGCGTCGCGTCGATGTCCTCGATGCCCTCGGCGTCCTCGGGGGTCTCCTCGGCCTGGGCCGGGACGACGCCGGGCGCGTTGGGGGTGAGCACGGTCTCGAGCGTGCCGTTGACGGCGCTCAGGTCCACGCGGTACATGGGCACCAGGGAGGCGTAGCCCTCCAGGGCCGCGGTCTCGCGCTCGGTGAGGTCGTCGGTCTCGATCTGCTTGATGGAGAACACGTAGTTGCTCACGCGGGCCATCTCGGGCGCGATGGGCAGGTCGTCCGCGGCCAGGGCGGGATCGCCGTCCATGGCGTCGGGCATGTCGTCCGCGTCGATGTCCTCGAGGGTCTCGCCGTCCTCCGCCTCGGCCTCGCCGGCGGCCTCGCCGTCAGCGTCGGCGTCCTCGGCGTCCGCGTAGGCGGTCTCGGGGGCGGGCTCGTCCTTCGGGGTGAAGGGGGCCAGGTCGATCTCGTTGGTGAGCTGGTCCAGCGGCACGCGCAGCTCCGCGCTCTCCAGCTGGTAGACCACCTCGACGAAGTGCTCCGCCTTGAGGGTCTCGATCTGGGTGGGCGTCAGCCTGAGCTGCAGGTCCTCGTACTTGTCGCGGCTCTCGTCGCTGGTCATGCTCAGCGGGATGTCGTCCGTATCGCGCACCGGCTCGGGGGTGATGACCAGGCGCATGTAGGTGATGGGGTTGCCCTGAGGATCGGTGGCCATGGTGTCGGCCAGCGGGAACACCTGGGCCTCCTCCGGGGTGATCTCGGGCTTCTCGTACTCGAAGGGACGCGGGCGGTTGTCCTCGCCGAAGAGGATGTAGCCCACCGGGACGCGCTTGTCGTCGAAGTCGATGATCAGCTCGCCGATCTCGGCCTCCCGATCGTCCATCTCGTCCTCATCCTCCTCGTCGTCGCTGGAGGAGCTGCCGGAGCTTCCGCCACTGGAGCCGCTGTGGTCCTTCTTGATCTTGAAGCTCACGGTGCGGGTGCCGGTGTAGTTCCCGATGCCCGTGAGGGTCGCCAGGCCGGTGCCGTGCTTGGTGTTGTTGGAGAAGGCGACCTCGTAGTCGTCGTCCTCCTCGAGCGTCTTGGTGCCGTACTTGACGGTGATCTCGGGCTCGACGCCGTCGCTGTCCTCGGTGTACTCGGTCTTGTCCAGGGTGACGGTCACGTCGGCGGCGCTGATGGGCTTCGGGTTGATCATGAACACCGCGTCGTTGTCGGCGATCTCGACCTCATAGTTGCCGTTGTCGCCGTTGACCTTGAGGGTGCCCACGTCGTAGGCGTAGCCGTCCTCCTCCACGTCCTCGCCCTCGTCGCGGGAGAGGGAGCCGGTGACGGTATCGCCGGAGAGCAGGCCGCGCTCGGTGCCCTTGAAGTAGCTCGGGTCGGCGGTGCCGTAGATCTTGCTCTGGCCCTTGGCGGGGTAGATCACCAGCGTGCGCTTTTCGATCTCGCACTTCTCGATGGTGATGTCGTCGGCCTTGTAGTTGTACTGGGTGCTGGACTGGCTCAGCTCGAAGCTGACCTTGACGGTCTTGTCCGTGCCCACGGAGGAGCTGTTGTAGGCGGCCTTGATGCCCACGATCTTAACGCTGTCGCCGTCGGCCACGCCGGAGATATTGAAATCAGACGGCTTGAGGCTGACGTTGACGGTCTTGTCGTAGATCTTGGACGGCTCGTGGCCGCTGATGATCTCGATGGTCACGGCCTTGGTGGTCTTGCCGGAATCGGAGATCTTGAAGGTATTGGTCCGGGTGCCGGTGAAGTTGCCCTTGCCGGTGATGGTCATGGTGGCGGTGCCGGCGTTTACATTGTTGGCATACGTCACGGTGTAGTCGCGGTCCTGCACCAGGGTCTTTGTCCCCAGCTTGAGGGTCACGGCGGGCTTCACGGCGGAGCCGGTGTGCTTCTGGGTCTCGATGTTCGCGGGGGTCTGGGTGACGGCGCTGTCGGTGATGCTCCGAGCGGTGATGGACGCGCCGGCCAGCTCCATGTCGTCGGCCACGTAGTCGTAGGCCGCGGAATCGGAGGCCAGGGTGAACTTGACGGTGACGACCTTGTTCTCGCCCGCGTTGGCGTCGTCGTAGGTGGCCTCGATCTTCTCGATGGTCACAGTGTCGCCCGCGCCCACGGTGTCGGCCTTCACGGCGAAGTCGTCGACGGTCAGCGGCGCGGCGTCGGTGGCGTCGTAGACCTTGGTCAGCTTGGCGTCGTTCTTCATGTTGACGCTGACCTTCTTCTCCGCCTTGCCGGCCAGGATCTTGAACTCCTTGGTGACCTCGCCCTCGTAATTGCCGAAGCCCTCGACGGTGGCCCGGGCGGTGCCGACCTTGTCGTTGTCGGCGTAGGTGACGAAATAGTCCTCGTCGGCCTTCAGCGTCTTGGTCCCCACCTTGACGGTGACCTCGGGCTCCACGTCCTCGCCGTCGTAGACCTGGTCGGCGATGTCCTCGACGTTCTCGAGGGTCAGCTTGACGGGGGTGATCTCCGCCTTTTCGATGGTGTACTGGCCGCCCTCCACGTAGTAGTTGTACTTCTCGCTGGTCTGGTCGATCTGGAGGTACACGGTGATGGTGGTGGTACCGGCGTCCTCCTGATTGAAGGTGGTGCCCGCGATGCCGGTGATGGTCACGGTGTCGGCGGCGTCCACGTTGCCCAGGGTGAAGTCGTCCTTGGTCAGGGCTGTGCCGATGGCGCGGGTGCCGTCGTAGACCTTGGTGATGGGCAGGGTCTTGTTCAGGGTGACGGTCAGCTTCCGGCCCTCCTTGCCGATGGCCTCGCCGCAGATGTCGCAGGTGCCGTCGGAGTCGGCGTCGGTGTGCTCGGTGATGTAGCCCGCCACGTCGCCGGTCTTTTCGCTGCTGGAATAGCAGCCGTAGATCTTGCCGTTGTTGACGACGGTGCCGCTGTTGATGAGCATGTTCTTGTTGACGATCACATGCCCCTCGGTCAGCGTCAGGGCACCGCCCTGGACGTCGATGTAGTTGAAGTTGTCGTCGTCCTCGATGGTGAAGTCGGTGTCCACGGTGACGCTGCCCGACACGGTCAGGGAGGCGATGTCCTTGGGCAGCTTCACGGTCGCTTCGCCGCGCCTGTAGGTGTTGGGCGCGGAGAGCACGATGTCGTCCTTGACATCGAGGGTGATAGCCAGGTCGTCGGACGCGCCGTCGAACACGTCGCCGGGCACGGTCTCCAGGGAATCCGGCAGGGTGACCCACCGCAGAGAGCCGCAGTTGGCGAACACGCCGTTGCCCAGCGCGGTGACGCCGTTGGCGATGGTCACGTCGGCCAGGTCCGGGTAGTCCGCGAAGGCGCGGTTGGCGATGTCCACCACGGGATAGCCGCTGATGTCCGAGGGCACGTTCAGCACGTCGCCGGAGGCCTTCCAGCCGGTGATGGTGACGGTCTGGTCCTTCTCGTTGATGATGAACTCGAATTCATCGTTCTGAAGCACGGAGAGCTGCTTGTCGGGCATCTCCACGTCGGAGCCCAGCAGGTAGCCCAAGTCGTCCTCGAGCTGGGCGATGAACATGAAGTCGCCCTCGTCGGCCTCGTCGTAGTCGTCGCAGACCCAGGTGACGGCCACCTGGCGCGTCTCGGAGGTCTCATAGCCCTCGAGGGTGGCGGTGACGGTGTCCGGCCAGCCCATGGCGGCGGCCACGTCGGCGGCCTTCTCGGCGGGCTTGGCGGTCACCATGTAGACGGCCTCCCCCGACGCGGCAAGCTCGCTGATGTAGCGCACGAAGATGGTGACGACGGGATAGTTGTCCTCCATCTCGTCCTCGTCGGCCTCGTACTTGCAGTCCTTGCCCAGCGCGGCGACGAAGGGGAACGCGCCGTACTCGCCGTCCTCGAAGTCCTCCTCGTCCTCAGGGGCCCAGGTGACGGACACGTCGGTGCGCTCGCCGTTGGACAGGGTGGCGGTCAGCGTCGTGGGCAGCACGGAGAGCACCTGGGCGACGGTGGGCTTCTCGATCACCTCGTAGTACTCCTTGTCCGGCTCGTCCAGGTCGTAGATGACCAGGTCCTCGCCCACGGTGAGGTCGTCCGCGGCGGCCTCGAGGATGTCGCCGGACAGGTCGTCGGCCTCGACGACGCTCTCGTCCTCGTGATCGTCGACCACGACCTCGTACTCGTCCTCGTCGTCATAATCGTTGTAGACGGGGGCGTCGTCGTAGTCGTCATAGTCGTCGTAGTCGTCCTCCGGCGATTCGACCTCCAGCTCGAATTCGACCTCGCCGTATTGCTCGAGATCGTCCTCGGCCAGGGCGATGGCGGAGAACATCGGGGTCAGCATGGCCACGATGACCAGCAGGGCCAGCAGGCCGCGCTTCGATCCACGCTTTCCTTGATCGTTCCTCATATCACATTTCCTCCCGTGGTGGTTTGAAGCTTCTATGTCGGTCCCCCGCCGCCGAAGCGGCGGGGATGGCCTCGATCATCAATTCCTGTGGGCCTGCATCACCGCTTCGATGTCCGGGATGCTGTCCTGCTCCATCAGGAGCTCGCCTTCATCCGCGGCCATCAGGGCGAATTTGTAGGTCTGCTGGAATTTCAGCTTGATCGTCGTGGTCGCGCCCGACCCCCGGAACGTCACCAGCATGCCGCTCATCAGGCTGCCGGTGTAGTCGCCGATCTGGTAGGCGTTGGTGTCCTCCCGATAGTATTCGACGGTCTTGGCGCGGGTGTTGACCAGCCAGTACTGGTTGCCCGCGTTGGACTTGCGGGAGTAGCCGTAGGTGTCGTCCGGGTCCTCGACGGTGTCGGTGGCAGGCTCCGGCGCGGGCTCGGGCGTCGCGGCGGGCGCGGGCGCTTCGGCGGGCTCGTCCA
>JAFUWR010000316.1 GCA_017471125.1 Clostridia bacterium
CCTGCCCTCCGGCAAGTTGAAGGACGCGGTAACCTATGCCTTGAACCAGAAGGATTACCTCTGCACATTCCTGGATTACGGCGAGGTGGAAATCAGCAACAACCAAGTAGAGAACGCCATTCGCCCCTTCGTCGTAGGCCGCAATGGCTGGCTGTTCTCCGACACCCCGGAGGGCGCTGAGGCCAGCGCTGTCATCTACTCCCTCATGGAAACCGCCAAGGCCAACGGCCTGCGGCTGGAAGACTACATCCTTCACTTGCTGTCCGTCCTGCCGGATCGCTTTGAGGGTGACCCGAATGCAGATATTGATGATCTCCTCCCGTGGAATAACAGCTTGAAAGCCAGCTTTACCACGCTGTGAACATGGGTTTGTTTAGCGGTTACGAATCGACTGCCTGCTTGTAAACACAAACGATGTTGACATTGTAGAAGTCACTCCAAATTATGGAGACAGAAAAGATCACCGTAAAATCAAACGGAAGGTTAGGAAAAAGAAATAGTGATCATCGGCGGCCAGCTCTTGAGCTGAGCCGCTATTTTTTTTTGCGTAATCGCTAAATTAAAGACTGTGTAAGCTACATCAAAATCAAAAGAGACGTTTCTGAACCGGCTCTGTGAAGGAACACGATGTTAACAGCGCGGCATGGCTCAGTAACTCGAATAAGGTATCTGGTATCGAGAAAAATGACCAGCACTTCCAAATCTGGTGCTGGCCGACTGTCTTGGTGTATCGGTCAAGACGGATAATCATAATTTGGGGATGCCTGCTTATTAACATTGAGGAGCTTCTCTAAGTTTTCAGCTAAGTTTCCCGAGAAAGCGACCGTGCCATTTTATTCTTTCAAGATTTTCTCCAATGATAAGCGTATACTTTCAATGTTTGCATCTCCGTGATTCTGTGAGGTTCTTTCAAAATTGATCTTATCAACTAAACTACGGTATTGCAATTCAATTTTGTTTAGCGTTTCTAAGGTTTTTTGACCGGAAATATAGGTGTACGCAATCGAATAAAATGCAAGGAAAATTGAGATTCCGGTTGCTGCGATTGACAATCCACCTGCGATATCGTTAAGGCGTAATATGTATGCTAATGCAGCGATAATCGTGAATCCTCCACCGACACATGTAACAATGAATGAGGCTTTCAGATTATTCATCGTGGACATCTCCACTCCATAAATTTCCGGTTAATCCCCACGCCGGATGGAACGTGTATGCTTCAAGAATGTGCTCAATGACTTTGGGTGCGAGGGCACGGTAGGCAAAATAGTAGGTCAACTTGTTAATCAATTCATGCCGCATTTCGTCAAAACTCTCAAAAGCAAAGCGCTCCTTCTCTTTGCTTTTTACATGCCTTTCTGAAAGGCACCCACATACAACATTCTCAAAGTCAAAAATAAAGGTACAGACAAACTGAACTGCAACCAATTCATTGATATGCTTTAGCTTCCATCGAAGAATCTCGGTTGCTCGAACTCGCTCCTCCTCATTCAAGGCACCGTAAATATCAGGAGATATTAATGCATCGTCAAGCCGAAATGTATTTGATGTATGTAGATATACTGGCTTATGACGCAACCACCAGTATGCCAAATATGCCGCTACTTTGAATGCGTTAGGTTCCTTCACCTCGTTATGTTCGCTATCAACAATCTTTCGCATTCCAATAATTGCATCTGTCACGACTTCATCCAGCATAGAATAGCTAATCTGAAAAGTAATCGGCGCAGCACTGTCCATCTGCTCCCAAAGATTGTGAAACACATCCTTGTATGCATTTAACAAACACAGTTCCCATTCGGCACCCTTTTTACGGGTAAAGACTTTGTCGTCATAGACAGTCAGGTAGTTGTAAAACACTTGTGCCTTTCTCATCTTTTGTTCCTCGCAGTAAGCTCACCTTAATGCAGCAAATCGGTAAGAATCATTGCGCATGTTCTTCGGCTATCTTCAGTAATAGTGACCTTACTTGGGGAATTACGTTGCATCATTGTAAAAACCTTGTATTCTCCGCCCACCTCATTAAGCCGACGCTCCAAAGCCTCCTGAATATAAGCGATGTTTTCCTCGTTGGAATTATAAGGAAGTGTACGGGACTCTCCTGTAACATTCTCCATCCTAAACCCTCCATTTTCAATGGCCCAAAGTCTATATTGGTTCCATTATATGATATCGTAAGCCTAAAGACAATACCATAAATCGTTATATACACATAAAATTATTTAATTGATAGTAGATGATATTCTGACTTGCTTTCACTTCAATACATACAATCTTCTCCAGTCAGTTAATTACCTATTCTTAAGAAATGTAAAGTCTTTCGGTACTGTATAACATTTGATTGTCAAATCTAATCGATCGGATAGATTCGTCAACAACTACCCTCTATACTCGATATCGTCGCCGGTACTGCCCCGGCCAAACCAACTTTGGGACGATAATATCACCTGTTTCAATGAACAGGAAGCGAAATAAATTGCTGCTAAATTCTGAATATCCTACTATTTATTGTTTCTTAACGTATGCGGTCTTGTCAGGTTCTCTCAAACACAATATAATGTGGATTAGTCCCTAAGAAAACACTATATGTTGTGGAATTTAGGTCTGCAAAACCTTCATTCCCCGGTCCGAATCCGGGTGGCACCTTGCAAAGAAGCGCGTCCTGTGAAAACTGGGCGCGCTTTTTACGTCCGGGTCGATTTCAATAAATTTAGTTTGCGCTTGCGAAAAACGCGGAAGCGTGATAGAATAGTCTTAGCAAGAGGATCAAGGGGGCGCGGCCTATGGGGGACATGGACGCCTATATGCGGGAGCGTTACCGTGAAGAGGACCTGCAGAGGCTGCGCGGCTTTCGCCCGATCGACGACACCTTCATGCGGTGCCTCTTCCAGGACGATCTGCCCCTGGCCCAGCTTGTGTTGCGCATCATCACGGGCAAGGAGGACCTGGTGCTGACGCGGGCGGAGACCCAGAAGGACCTCAAGCGGCTGCTCGGGGCGCGCTCGCTCTGCCTGGACGTGCACGGCGTGGACAGCGAACAGCGGGAATACGACATCGAGGTCCAGCGCGCGGACAATGGCGCGAGGCCGGAGCGCGCGCGGTATCACAGCGCCGCCATGGACATCGAGGCGCTGAACGCCGGTCAGGCGTTTGAGGAGCTGCCCGAGACCTACACCATATTCATCACAGAGAACGACTTTTTCGGGATGGGCACGGGCGTCTATCCCATCGAGCGGATGAACCTCGTCACCGACGCGCCCTTCAACGACCGGGCGCATATCCTGTACGTCAACGGGCGCTACAAGGGGGACGATCCGCTGGGCAGACTGATGCACGACTTCATGTGCAGCGACCCGGACGACATGCACTACGACCTGTTGGCCGAGAGGTCGCGCTATTATAAGGAGGATCCAAAGGGGGTCAGCGATATGTGCAAGGCGATGGACGATCTGCGCAACGAGGCGCTGGAGCGGGGACGCATCGAAGGACGTTTAGATTGCTTGATCGAGTCGGTGCGGAGCCTCAAGACCCGGCTCGGCTTCACGGACCAGCAGATCCGGGAAGCGCTGAACATCTCCAACGACGACTGGGAGCGCATCGCGGTCCGGGTGTGAAGGACCGGCTGACGATGTCATGATGAACGAGGGGGCCGTCCTGCGACGGTCCCCTCGTCTCATCAGAGAATCATCCATTCCCACGCGCGGGCGGCGGCCTCCTCGGTCTTTTTGATCGTGAAGGAGTCCCAGCCCTTGGTGACGCCGTTATAGATGACCATGGCGGCGATGCCCACGGCGATGACGGCGATCATGGCGTAGCGGGCCTTATAGAGCTTGCGCCGGCCCCTGTCCTCAAGCCAGTTGGGCAGCAGCAGCGCCAGCACGACGCTGATGAGGAACCCGGCGTTGAGCCCCGCGCCGCCCATGAACAGCGCCACCACCACCAGCGCGCCCACGAGCCCGCCGCCCAGGAGCTGGTAGAGCACCCAGGTCTTTTCCGGGATGGCGTTCACGCGCTTTTCAAATCGGGTGGGCACCCATTCGGTGGGCGCCTCGTCCGGGTCGTCGGCCAGTATGTCGTCGATCTCCGCCTTGGAGTAGCGCTGCTGGGGCGTCAGCTCGTCCCTGTTTTTGTTGTCCTGATCCATGTGCCTCTCTCCCGTCTGTTGGTTGCTATTATTCTATCATCTTTTCGCCCCGGATGCAAGCGGTTTTCACGCGCCGCGGTTTATAGTGGATTAACATTCATGTGCCATAATAAGCCATGACGAAAATCAGGAGGCGGACATGTTTCACATACTGGTGGTGGAGGACAACGCGAACACCCGGCGTCTGATGGAGGCGGTGCTGACCCAGCACGGCTACCAGCCCATACTGGCCGCGGACGGCGTGGAGGCGCTGGACATACTGGACAAGAAGCACGTGGACCTGATATTGCTGGACATCATGATGCCCCGCATGGACGGCTACGAATTCACCCAGACCCTGCGGGAATCCGGCTGCGAGCTGCCCATATTGATGGTGACGGCCCGGGAGAAGCCCGCGGACAAGCACAAGGGCTTCCAGATCGGCACGGACGACTACATGGTCAAGCCCGTGGACGAGGAGGAGATGATCCTGCGCATCGCGGCGCTGCTGCGCCGAAGCCGCATCGCCAACGAGCACAAGCTGACTGTGGGCAAGACGCTTTTGGACTACGACCAGCTCTCGGTGGACACGCCCGAGGGCCAGCGGGTGCTGCCCAAGAAGGAGTTCATGCTGCTGTTCAAGCTGCTTAGCTATCCGGGCAAGATCTTCACCCGGCGGCAGTTGATGGACGAGATCTGGGACATGGACTCGGACACCGACGAGCGCACCGTGGACGTGCACATCAACCGCCTGCGGGACCACTTCCGGGAGAATAAAGACTTTGAGATCGTGACCGTGCGCGGCCTGGGCTACAAGGCGGTGAAGAAGGAGTGAACCTCCCCTCCAACCTGCCCGACCGGCGTCCGCCCGTGGACCGGCGCAGGCGGGATTCCATCTACATGACGCTGCTGCTGTTCCTGATCGGCATCATCGTCACCTCGGGGCTTTTGACGGCGGCGGCCTACGCGATACTGCTCGTGGTGGGCCTGCTGGTGAATCCCTACGCCCGCATCGTCACGGTGCCGGTGCTGATGGTGTTCTTCATCACCACGCTGGCGGCGGGCATGGGCCGGGGCAAATTGAAGCCCATCAACGACCTGGTGGAGGCCATGCGCCACGTGTCCCAGGGCGACTTCTCCGTGCGGGTGGACGCCGAGGACGTGGACGGCGACATGGGCCGCCTCGTGCGCAGCTACAACGACATGGCCAGCGAGCTGGGCGGGCTTGAGCTGTTCAGGAAGGACTTCATCAACAATTTCAGCCACGAGTTCAAGACCCCCATCGTGTCCATCCGCGGCTTCGCCAAGCAGCTGGAGCGCGAGGACCTGACCGACCAGCAGCGCCGGGAATACTTGGACATCATCGTGTCCGAGTCCGACCGGCTGGCGAACATGTCGGGTAACGTGCTGCTGTTGTCGAAGCTCGAGAACCAGACCATCGTCACCGACAAGACCCGCTTCCGCCTGGACGAGCAGCTTCGCAAGTGCATCCTGCTGATGGAGAAGCAGTGGGCGTCCAAGGGGCTTGAGCTGGACCTGGACCTGGACGAGGCGGAGTTCTACGGCAACGAGGAGATGCTCCAGCACGTGTGGGTGAACCTGCTGGGCAACGCCATCAAGTTTTCCCCCGAGGGCGGCACGCTGGGCGTGTCCCTCAAGGCGGGGGAAGGGCAGGTCAGCGTCTGCGTGAAGGACACCGGCCCCGGCATGGACGAGGCCACCCGCCGCAGGGTGTTCGAGAAGTTCTACCAGGGCGACACCGCCCACGCCGCCGAGGGCAACGGCCTCGGGCTGTCGCTGGTCAAGCGCATCGTCGACCTGTGCGCGGGGACCGTGGAGGTGGACAGCGCGCCGGGGGAAGGGGCGGCGTTCACCGTGAGGCTGCCGATGGAATGATAAACAACGCTCCCATCCGAAGGGCTCGGATGGGAGCGTTGTTTTTACGCCTTGAGCGTGTATACCAGGGACGCGGCGTCCCCGGCGGGGAGGGGGCAGCACAGGCCGAGGGCCATCAGCTCGCGGCCGGTGAAGCGCTCGCCGGTCTCCTCCACGGTGTAGGCGGCGTCGGGGTCGAGGCCCGCCAGCCGCACCAGCGGCGGGAAGGTGTTGGGCAGCGACCGGGAGCGGATGACGGTCACCACGGCCTCGGTCCTGTCGGCGTTCACGGTCATCCAGGCGGTGTCGTTCCCCTCGAAGGGCGACAGCAGCCGGTAGAAGTCGCCGTTCATGCGCGTCTCGAAGGTCCGGCGCACGTAGTCGGTCTGGGCGGACATGGCGGCGCGGTCGTCGTCGGTCAGCTTCCGGGGGTCCAGCTCGTAGCCGAACTGCCCGCCCAGCGCCGCGGCGAAGCGAGCCTGCATGGGCGTGACCCGGGCGGTCTGGTGGTTGGGCACGGCGGAGACGTGGCTGCCCATGGTGGACGGCGGGAAGGCCAGCGTGGTGCCGTACTGTATCTCGCAGCGGCACAGCGCGTCCGTGTCGTCCGAGCACCAGATCTGGGGCGTGTAGTACAGCATGCCCGCGTCGAAGCGCCCGCCGCCGGAGGCGCAGCCCTCGAACAGCACGTCCGGGAAGGCCTTGGTCAGCACGTCCAGCGTCCGGTACAGGCCCAGGATGTAGCGGTGGGGCAGCTCGCCCTGGCGCTCGGGCGGCAGCGCCGTGGAGCCGATGTTGGAAAAATTGCGGTTCATGTCCCACTTCAGATACGTCGCGCCGCTGTCGCGCAGGGTCCGGGACACCGACTCGATGACGAAGTCCTGCACGTCCGCCCGGCTCATGTCGAGGATGAGCTGGTGCCGCCCCAGCACCGCCTCCCGGCCCGGGATCTGCATGGCCCACTCGGGGTGGGCGCGGTACAGGTCGCTGTCCGGGGAGACCATCTCCGGCTCCATCCAGATGCCGAACTGCAAGCCCAGCGCCCGCACGCGCTCGCCCAGCCGGCCCAGGCCCGCGGGCAGCTTCTTCGGGTCGGGCACCCAGTCGCCCAGGGAGGAAAAGTCGTCGTCCCGATGGCCGAACCAGCCGTCGTCCATGACGAACAGCTCCGCCCCGGCCTCCTTCGCCGCCGCCGCGATGGACACGAGCTTCTCCTCGTCGAAGTCGAAGTACGCGGCCTCCCAGCTATTGAGCAGTATCGGGCGGCGTTCGTTGACCCACCGTTGCGGCAGCAGGTGCTTGTTCCACAGCCGGTGGAAGGCGCGGCTCATGCCGTTAAGACCCTCCGACGACCACACCAGCGCCGCCTCCGGGGTCTGGAACGCCTCGCCGGGCTCGAGCCGCCAGGCGAAATCGCGGTCGTTGATGCCGATCAGCGCCCGGGTGCCGCCGTGCTGGTACACGCTGGCCGTGGCCGCGAAGTTGCCGCTGTACAGCAGGGACAGGCCGTAGACCTCGCCCGCGTGCTCGGTGACCTCGGGACGCGCCAGCGCCAGGAACGGCGAGGTCTGCAAGCTGCTGGCCCCGCTTCGGGTGGATACGCCCTGCTCGCCCGGGACCAGCGGGCGGCGCACGACGGCGCGCTCCCGGGCCCAGCCGCCGGACAGGGTGACGAGGTCGTAGCCGTGGTCGGGCAGGTCGAGGCAGAAGCTCATGGCCCGGGTGACCGTCAGCGGCGCGTCCCCGGCGTTGACGAGGCGGGCGCTGCGGGTCACGGCGTCGCAGTCGTCGAAGATGGTGAAGTACAGCATCGCCTCGAGGCCGGTGTGGGCGTCACGCAGGCGGACGGTCAGCGTCTTGCAGGCGTCGCCGAAGGTGGCGGGCAGGCCGGGCAGGGCGGGCTTGCCGTCCTCGACCTGGGCGTCCACGAAACGCAGGTCCACGGCGCGGGTGCCGTCCCCGGCGATCACGGTCAGCGCCCCCTCCCGCAGGTCGCCCAGCCCGAAGGACGGATACGCCTGGGGCAGCCACTCGAGCCCGCCCTCTTTGGGCGTGAAATCCGCCGCGGCGGGCAGGCCCGCGTGCCTGAGCAGGTTGTCCATGTTCACGCTGTCCAGACGCGCGCCCGCGTGGACGTGGGCCAGGAAGCCGCCGGGGAGGACGGCGAGGATGTAGCTGATGTGGTCGTTCCGCAGTATGTACAGGTTGTTGACGAAGGTGATTTCTGACATGATATGGCTCACTCCTCACTTGACGGGCATGGGCGCGGGGCGCTCACAGGTCGATTTGACGTCCACGAAGCTGTTGGTCCGGCCGCTCTCCATGATGGACTCGATGACGTCCAGCACGTGGCAGGCCATCTCCGCGGCGGCGCGATGGGGGCGGCCCTCCCGCACGGCGTCGGCCAGGTCGGCGGGGCCGAGGCCTCGGCTGTTCTCGCCGTAGTCGAAGGGGCAGTCCAGCACCCGGACCTCGGGGTGGTCGTCGAGGCTCTGGCCGACGGGCATGAACCGCACCTCGCCGCCGAAGGTGTTCGGGTCGGGGATCCAGAGGATGCCCTTGGTGCCGTACAGCGCGAAGTAGCACTGGTCGTCCATGACGGAATCGTTGTTGAAGTGGATGGTGCCGGTGGCCCCGCTCTCGAGCTTCACGATGGCCATGATCTCGCTCTCGTTGGGGGTGGGGAAGGGCTGGCCGAAGGTCGGGCAGGCGGGGTTCATGTCGATGTGGGTGGGGTAGGGCGTGCGCACGGACGCGGCCACCTGCTGGACCGGCCCCAGCAGGCTCACCAGCGCGGTCAGGTGGTAGACCGCGTAGTCGTAGCCCACGCCGCCCCGGGGCAGGTTGGTGAAGCGGTAGAAGCTGGTCAGCAGCCGGTTGTCCCGGTTGGAGGCGATGGCGAAGCTGTTGACCTCGCCCAGCAGCCCGTCGTCCACCGCCTTGCGTGCGGTCTGCAGCGCCGCGCCCAGGAAGGTGTCCGGCGCGGACCCCAGGCGCAGGCCCTTCGATTTCGCCAGGTCCTTGAGCGCCGCGGCGGTGGCGTAGTCCGCGGTCAGCACCTTCTCGGTGTAAACGTGCTTGCCCGCCTCGAGCGCCCGCCTGACGATGTCCTCGTGGGCGGGGGTGGGCGTCAGGTTGACGATCATGTCGATGTCCGGGTCCGAAAGCATCTCCTCGAAGGTCACGGCGCGGATGCCGTACTGCTCGGCCCGCTTTTTCGCGCTCTCCATCCGCTGGGAGCAGACGCATTTGACCTCCAGCCCGTCGAACCGCCCGATCATGTTCTTCAGGTAGATGTCGCTGATCATGTCCGCGCCGACCACGCCGACGCGCATGGGTGTCTCCGCCATGGTATCCCTCCTGTGTCTCATCACTGTTGTGCCGGGTTATCCTCATACACGAAGCGCGTGAAGGCGCTTCGATTGGCGTTGAAGTCATTGACGGTGAGCTTGGAGCCGTCGTCGGTGTAGCTGCCGTCCACGGGCAGGCGAAGCTGCGCGCCGTCCCCGGCCAGCAGGGCTTTCTCGCCCAGGGACAGTATTTGGAGCGCGGACATGTTGGTATGTACGTTGGCCATCACCGTGCGCATGAGCCGTATGAGCAGCGCGGGGTTCCAGAGGCTCGACTTGATCTTCTTGACGATGGCGTTCAGCAGGTTGCGCTGCCGGCTGGTGCGGACGAAGTCCGAGTCGATCTTTCGGATGCGGGCGTAGGACAGCGCCTGGAGGCCGTTCAGGTGGACGTTGGAGCCGTAGGTGGTGACCTCCTCGGCTACGTAGCCCAGCGGCGCGAACACGCTCTTTAGCTTGAGCATCGCGGTGTTCAGCCGCTGCCGCTCGGCTTCGGTCAGGTCGATGTCCACGCCGCCCAGCGCGTCGATCACCCGCACGAGCGCCACGTAGTCCACCTGGGCGTAGTGCATCAGGTTCAGGCCGAAGTTCTGGTTGATGGTGCGCATCACCAGCTCCAGCCCGCCGTAGGCGTAGGCGGCGTTCAATCGGTTGCGGTCGTGGCCGGGGATGTCCACGAGGGTGTCGCGCATGACGCTGGTGAGCTTGAACGCGCCGTAGCCCACCGAGGCGATCATGATGGCGTCGCTGCGCTGGGCCCCGTCCCGCAGGTCGTCCACGCCCAGCAGCAGCACGTTCAGCCGGGTGGCGGGCAGGCCGTCGGTCAGCGCCAGGTTCATGTCGTCCGGCTCCACCGCGAACAGCGCCGGCGGCAGCGCGTAGATGAGCGCCGCGCTCAACAGCGCCACCGTCAGCGCCAGCGCGACCAGCTTCAACAGCCCCTGGCCCAGCCACTCGCCGAAGCTCCGCCGCTTCCGCTTCCGGGGCGGCTGCTTTCGTTTCTTCTGATAGGATTCGTAGTACATAGCGCGTCTTGCCCTTCGTGTCGGGTCATGTCGTTCGTATCACGTCTATTATATCAGAAATCCCGGCGGGTGGGAAGATGCGCGGATAGATTATTTCTCCGCAAGCCGCGTGAGCGCCTCCACGCAGAAGTCGCACAGCTCGCCCGCGAACTCGGCGGAGACGCCCTCGGCCACCACCCGGAGCTGGGCGGGGCTGTCGCCCGCGCCCACCCAGGCCCAGCCGCCGTCCCGCTCAAGACGCACGCCGCCGTCCACCGTGGCATCCGGCGCGGCCTGGGC
>JAFUWR010000317.1 GCA_017471125.1 Clostridia bacterium
CTGATCTTCCGGTCGGTGCCCATGTCGCGCTTGATGGAGATGATGGTGCGGTCCGGGTTGGTGACGGCCTGGCGCTTGGCGACCTGGCCGACCAGGCGCTCGCCATTCTTGGCGAAGGCCACGACGGACGGGGTGGTGCGCGAACCCTCGGCGTTCGCGATGACGACGGGCTCGCCGCCCTCCATGACGGCGACGCAGCTATTGGTGGTACCCAGATCGATGCCGATGATCTTGCTCATAATTATTTCCTCCTATAATGTCGAAAATGTCGGTAATCGCTTTATGTCAATATCCTATGGATGGGGTCGCTATTCTTCAACTGCGACCTTGACCATAGCGTATCGGATGATCCTATCCTTTACGCGGTAGCCCTTCTGGAACACGTCCAGCACCTTGCCGGGGGTCTCCCCCACCTCGCGCATGACCGCGTTGTGCTTTTCGGGGTCGAAGTCCTCGCCCAGGGCCGGGACCTCCTCGAAGCCGAAGCGCTTCAGGGATTCCATCAGGGTGTTCAGCGTCATCTTGACGCCCTCGGCCAGTGCCTTGGCAGCCTCGTCCTCCGCCTTCTCGGCGGCCTCTATGGCGCGCTCCAGGTTGTCGATGGCGGGCAGCATGGCCGCGATGGCCTCCCGCACGCCGTCCTCGTAGCCGTCCGACCGGGCGGTCTGGTTGCGGCGCTTGAAGTTCTGGAAGTCCGCCTGGGAGCGCAGGAGCTGATCCTTCAGCTCGTCCCGCTGCTTCACCGCAAGCTCCAGCGCGGCCTGCCACTCGGCGACGCTCGCCGTCGCCTCGGCCGCGGCCTCCTCCTGTCCGGCCTCGGAGACCACCTCGGCGTCCATCGCGCCGTCGTTGATCTCCTCGTCCTTCAGCGCGTCGGCCTGGGGCTCGGGGGTCACGGGCTTTTCTCGCTTATCCTTCTTCATATCCTATCCTGCCTTACTTATATTCTGAGAGCACGTCGCTCAGCGCCCGCCCCATGAAGTCCAGCACCGAGATGACCCGGTTGTAGTTCATGCGCGTGGGGCCGATGATGCCCAGGGTCCCGTTGGAATGGTCGCCCACCCGGTAGGAAGCCGTCACGATGGAGCAGTCGTTCAGCGCCGGCACCTGGTTCTCGGGGCCGATGCGGATGGTGATCTCCATGCTCCCGTCGCGCCGCAGCACGTTGCGGATGGTGTCCTTGGATTCCAGCACCGCCAGGAAGCTCCGCGCCTTGTTCACGTCGGCGTACTCGGGATAGCCCAGCAGGTTGGCGCTGCCGCCGATGATGACGTCCGCCTGGTCCTCGGACTCCAGCTTGGCCTCGATGACCTGGAGCGCCTCGCCCAGGAGCCTGCGGTTCTCCGCCGAATCCCTGAGCATCTCCGCGAACGCCTGCCGCACCGCCTCCAGGGGCTTGTCGGCCAGCTTGTCTGTCAGCATCCGAGAGATGCTGTACAGGTCGTCCGCGTCCAGTCCCTCCGGCACCCGTATCACCGCGTCCTTCACGATGCCCGCGTTGGTCACGATGATCATCAGCGCCGTCTTGTCCGCCACCGGCACGAGCTGCACGTGCTTGATGCGCAGCGTGCCCAGCTTCGGGGCGACGATCACGGAGGTGTACTTCGTGGCGTCCGACAGCACGTCCGCCGCCTGCCTGATCACGCCCTCCACGCGCCGCGACTTGTCCGTCAGGTGCTCGTGGATGCGCTCGCGCTCGTCGCTGGTGAGCTTCACGGTCTTGAGCAGATGGTCCACATACAGGCGGTACGCCTTGTTCGAGGGCACCCGCCCCGCCGAGGTGTGCGGCTGGGCCAGGTAGCCCAGCTCCTCCAGGTCGGACATCTCGTTGCGGATGGTGGCCGGGGAATACCCGACGCCGGACTTGCGCGAGATCGTTCGGGAACCCACCGGCATCGCCGTCATGATGTAGTCGTCGATGATGGCCTGCAGGATCAGGTACTTTCGATCGTCCAGCTGCATCCTGCATCCCTCCCTTTCCTTCGCTGTCGATCAGTCTGTCGAGTGTTGTTTTTTGTCTGTTAGCACTCTTTTGTGTCGAGTGCTAACGACTGAAGATAATATACAACCAACCCCGGTTTTTGTCAATGGGCTTTGAAAAAGAAATGTGTTAATTTTGCAAGAAAGCAAGACAACAGTGTTGCTTATAATCCGTTGCCTCATTTCCCCGTTCCATGTAGAATAGTATTATGAGGTGAGATCATGGGTGATGATATTCTTGCTCAACTGGGCGATCGGATAAAGACACTGCGATCAGAAGCTGGATTGAGCCAGGAGAAATTTGCATTAAAGATCAATATGGATAGAACTTATCTTGCTTCTGTTGAGGCAGGAAAGAGAAATATCTCACTAAGAAATATCAAGAAGATAGCGGACGGTCTGAATATCAGTATTTCAGAATTGTTTTTAGATATATGAGGAGAGATCAAAATGTCTCAC
>JAFUWR010000318.1 GCA_017471125.1 Clostridia bacterium
ACGTTTTATCCAACCCGGCCGTTTACACAAAATTTCGCGGCTCTATTGAAACCGGACGCCGCGCATGTTATAATTGAAGGGAAGGTAAATATTCTCTTGAAGGGCGGTTACGATATGAACTTGACGATACGCAGGGCCATGATCTCCGACGCGGCGGCCATCTATGAGCTGTGCACCAGCGAGCTGGGCTATCACTATTCCGAGGACCAGGTGGCGGCCAACGTGCGGCGGCTGATCGGCGACCCCACGAACCTGCTGCTGGTGGCGGAGCAGAGCGGCGAGGTGGTGGGCTTCATCCACGCCCACAACCACGATCCCATCTACGCGCCGCCGATGAAGAACGTGGTCGCGCTGGCCGTGCGCCAGGACCACCAGAAGCACGGCCTGGGCCACACGCTGATCGCGGCGGTGGAGGACTGGGCCCGGGAGGACGGGGCCTGCGCCGTGCGCCTGAACTCCGGCGAGCACATGGACGAGGCGCTGCACTTCTATAAGTCCATCGGCTATGAGTACATCAAGACCCAGTACAACTTCCGCAAGATGCTGTGACGCAAAGCAGCCGCCCCGGGATGACCGGGACGGCTGTTATTTTTTATTTCTTTCGCACTTCGGCGATGGCGGCGGCGAGCTGATTGTCGCTCAGCGGGTCGGGCACCACGGGCACCCGATCGGCCTCCAGCGCCACCTCGACGTCCGGGGTCACGCCCACGCCGTTGACGGTGCGGCCGTTGGCGTCGTAGTAGCAGGCGGAGGTGAACTGGAGCCCCGCGCCGTCCTCGGCGTAGGTGGTCATGGTCTGTACCACGCCCTTGCCGTAGGTGGTCAGGCCCACCACCGTGCCCCGGTCCAGCGCCTGCACCGACGCGGCCAATATCTCCGACGCGCTGGCGGACATGCCGTTGACGAGCACGGCCAGGGGCACGTCGTAGTAATCCTCGTCGGAATAGAAGTCCGTGCGCTTGCCGTCGCGCTCCTGCATGTAGACGATCACGCCCTCGGGCAGCACCCGGTCCGCGATGCGGGTCACCAGGTTCAAAAGCCCGCCGGGGTCGTTGCGTACGTCGATGATGAGGCCGGAGACGTTCTTCTCCCTGAAGTGCTCGATGGCCTCGTCGAAGCGGTCGGCGGCGTCGCCGGTGAACTGGGCGATGGACACGTAGCCGATGTCCCCGTCGATGATGGAATAGCTGGCGTAGCTGATGCTGATGGCCGAGCGCAGCACGCTGAACTCGAGGGTCTGCTCGCCGCGCTCGATGCCCAGGCGCACCTCGGTGTTCTCCTCGCCGCGCATGCGGCCCACGCCCTCGAGGTAGTCCATGAAGGTCTCGGCGGCGACGGGCTCCCCGTCCACGGCCACGATGCGATCCCCCGCCCGCAGGCCCGCGGCCGCCGACGGCGTGTCGGGATAGACCCGCACGATCTCCATGCAGCCGTCCTGGGTGCGCTCCACCTGGATGCCGATGCCCTCGTAGCGGCCCTCGCTGTCCTCGTGCTCCCGCTTCATCTCCTCGGGCGTGTAGTAAAAGGTGTACACGTCGCCCACGGCGCTGGTCATGCCCCGGATGGCCCCGGTCAGCAGCGCGTCCTCGTCCAGGGGCTGGTAGTACTCGTCCAGCAGCGTCTGGCGGACCTCGTCCAGCCGCTTGTAGCGCTCGACCCGCTCGTACTCCGCCTCCGTCACCCAGCGCTGGCCGCCGCCCCGGTTGGCGATCAGCAGCGTCGCGGTGGACGCCACCACGGCGATCATCACCGCCGCCCAGATGAGCTCGACGATCCTCTTCATGCGACCTCCAAGAGTTTTGATAATGGATAAACGCGGCCCGCGCCTGTTGTCAGGCGACGGGCCCATTCGATGCTATGTGTGCCGCGGGCTGGGTATTACAGCCGGAAGCGGCGGGAATTGGCGCCCTTGCCCAGGAGCATCATCATCTTGAAGGTGACGGCGTCGTCGAAGTTGCGCAGGTCCAGGCCGATGGCGTGCTGCACCTTCTCGAGGCGGTAGACCAGGGTGTTGCGGTGGATGTAGAGCTTCCGGGCCGTCTCGGAGAGGTTCAGGCTGTTGTCGAAGAAGGTCTCGATGGTGTGGACCATCTCGTCGTTGAACAGCCGTGCGGTGGAGCGGTTGAAGATGCAGGCGTTGTAGCCCGCGCCCATCTCCGGGGACACGTCGCTCAAAAAGCGCTCGAGCAGCAGGTTGCGGTAGATGAACACGTGCTTGGCGGCATGGTAGACGCGGCCCACGTTGATGGCGTTGCGGGCCTCCTCGAAGGCCTCGGGGATGGCGATCAGCTCGTCCCGGGCGTCGGAGATGCCGATGAACACGGTGGTGCCCGTCTCGGTCAGGAAGCTGCTCTCGAACGCCTTGGCGAACTCCTCCACGTCGGCGAGCCCGCCGTCCTCGCTGACGGTCTTGAGCATCGCCACCGCGTGGTGGCCCACCTCGGTGATGAGGTCGTCGGCGTCCTCGAGGGCGTTGGACATCAGCCCGATGGCGGACTCCACCTCCAGGTCCTGGAAGTAGAAGTACAGCACGCACCGGGGCTTCTGCATGGCGATGTCGTGCTCCGCGGCCAGGGACTCGAACTCCGAGCCCTCCACCTCGCCGCGCAGCATCATCCGCAGGGCCTGCTCCCGGCTGGTCTGGCTCATGTCCTCCCGAAGCATCAGGTTGATGAGCTCCGCGCACAGCACCGCGCACTTTTTGATGTCCTCGCTGTCGCCGTGGAGACAGACGTAGACGGGCTGCTCCTCCGCCGTGCCGATCAGCGTCATCGCGCCGTACACGAAGGGCATCGTCGGGTTCTGCTTCAATTCCTCCGGGATCGTGAACACCCGCTGGTCGCCCTCGGGCAGGATCACGTTGCCGCCGGCGTCCAGCAGCAGGGCGGACATGTCCACCATGTCCAGGATTCTGGCGATTTTTACCGTGATGCGATGATCGAGATACATGACGGACAGCCTCCTGTGCGGTCATTTTTCCATTTTAATAAGTATACCGTTTCAATGTTAATTCAGCAAGTCCACGTCGATCCAATCCCGGAGCGTCCGGTTCCTGGGCGCCTGCCCGGTCCAGAGGGACGCCGGGATGACGCCGCAGTCGCGCATGGACACCGCCCGGTCGTAGGCCACGATGACGTGGTCCAGCATGGGCACGCCCAGCGCCATCAGCGCCTTCAAGGCCCGCAGGGTGCAGCGCACGTCCTCCTCGGAGGGGCGAAGCGTGCCGCGGGGATGGTTGTGGGAGAGCACCACGGCCCTGGCCCGCTTGCGCACCACCGCGGAGAGCGTCACTTTGAGGTCGAACAGCGCCGCGTTGCTGGTGCCCTTGCTGATGAGCACGGTGTCCAGCTTGCGGCCCGCGCCGTCCAGCAGCACCGCGTAGAAGCGCTCCCGGTGGATGCCCTGGTACAGCTTCACCAGGTAGTCCGACATCTTCGACAGGCGGTCCAGCGTCGGGGCCTCCCCCACCCGCTCCTCCACCACGTACCGGGCGATGCTCGGGATCATCGAGAAATAGAAGGCGTCCAGGCGGTTCAGCCCCGCCTTCTGCTTGATGAAGTCGCTGGATTCCATGAAGAACACCGGCGACGGGAATCGCTCCCGCAGTATCTCCAGCTGTTCCTCCGGGGACTGCCGCTTGTGCAGCATCGAGAGCGCGCCCTCGATGCCGTTGAACAGCCGCGCGTTCTCCAGGTCGCTGCTCATGGGGCCAGCGCGCCCGCCTCGCGCAGGGCGGCGGCCACGTCCTCCACGTTCTCCAGGCGCTCGCCCATGTACCAGCCGTCCTGCTCGGCATCGTACTTCAGCTCCGCCGCGCCGTCCACCGCCACCGCGCCCTTGATGAACACCAGGTCCAGCGATACCGGCCGCGCGATGTCGTACAGGTCCGCCACGTATTCCCGCTCGGAGAGCTGCTCCGCGTCGTCGAAATCGCGCAGGAAGGATTTGAGCTGGTTCAGTTGATTATCGGATAGTTTGATCTTCATGGTTGCTCCTTTGTCGTGTTCGCGGGCGCTGGGGGCAGCGCCCCTACGCTTAGTACCAATACGGGGGACGACCTCTCAGGCGCTACGCGCCAGCTCCCCTGGAAGGGGAGCCAAGGCTGCCGCGCTGTTACGTAACCCCCTTGCCTCCCCTGTCAGGGGAGGTGGCATTTGCACAGCAAATGACGGAGAGGTCGTTCTCA
>JAFUWR010000319.1 GCA_017471125.1 Clostridia bacterium
ATCACCGACGTGGACACCAGCGTGACCCTGCCGGTGGGCCTGGGCGAGCTGTACGACAACCGGGTGGTGGACGTGACGCCCAGCAGACAGGGCAAGCCGGGTGAGCTGACCGGGGACTTCGTGTTCCACGCGGAGGCCATCGGCACGGTGGAGATCAACTCGAAGCGCGGCATATTCGGCCATGCTGAGATCGACGGCGGGGGAGGGCCGTATCCCGAGGGCCTGCCCGTGGCGGCCAAGGGCGAGGCGCACACCGGGGCGGCGACCCTGCTGACCACCGTTGACGAGGCGGGGACGAAGGAGTACGCCTGCGAGGTCGTGCGGCTGAACCCCTCTGACCGCGACGGCAGGCGCATGGTGATACGGGTGACGGACGAGGCGCTGCTCAACAGGACCGGCGGCATCGTGCAGGGCATGTCGGGCAGCCCCATCATACAGGACGGCAGGCTCATCGGCGCGGTGACCCACGTGATGATCAACGACCCGGCCCTGGGCTACGGCATCGGCATCGACGAGATGCTGGAGGCTGCCGCATAAAACAAACCGACGTCGGTATGTTTCGACCGACGCCGGTTTTTGCGTCAAAAGAAATCCACCCTTCGCCCGAATAAATTCCAACCGAATTTGACGCGCCGCCGTATTGACAACGGGTTATCTGAATGTTATACTTATAAAGTAAAATCCACGTTTCAGACATTTTTTGGCCTTGATCGTGTCACATGATGGTTATTCGGAGGCGCGCGCCTCCCGTTATAACGCAACAAGACAAGGAGGAACACACAATGAAGAAAGTCCTGGTACTCATGCTGGCGCTGGTCATGGCGCTGTCCTGCTTCGCCGCGATGGCGGAGGTGAAAGACGAGTACGACGTGCGCGTGCTGGTCTGGAAGTTCGACGATACCTACGGCTCCTCTGTCCGTCAGGGCATGGAGAAGTGGGCTGACCTGGTGGGTCAGGAGCTCGGCACCAAGATCAACCTGACGATGTATGACGCCGCCGACGACATGGCCAAGCAGGTCGAGTCCGCCAACCAGATCGTGGGCCAGAACCCCGATTTCGTCATCATCAACCTGGCTGAGGTCGCCTCCGGCCAGACCCTCGTGGACATGTTCTCCGAGGCCGGCATCCCCTTCCTGTTCTACAACAAGCCCCCGACGCCCGAGACCTATGACAGCGTCATCAAGGACAGCGGCTCCTTCTTCGTGGGCACCCTGGCCCGCGAGGCCGGCGACATGCAGGGCGAGATCCTGTATGACCTGTGGACTGCCGACGCTTCCGCCCTCGACCTGAACGGCGACGGCACCATCCAGTTCGTCGAGTTCGAAGGAGAGCCCAACAACGCCGAAGCCATCGCCCGTTCCCAGTACTCCCAGGAGACCGCCGAGGCTCTGGGCGTGCCGCTGGAGATGGTCGTGGAAGACTGGGTCGTCGCCAACTGGGACTCCGCCCAGGCGCAGGAGAAGATGCAGGCGACCTGGTCGGCGCATCCCGAGATCGAGCTGGTCTTCGCCAACAACGATGACATGGCCATCGGCGTCATCGCGGCCCTGAACCAGACCGGCTACAACACCGGCAACGAGGGCGATCCCTCCATCGCCGTCATCGGCGTTGACGCCACCGACGCCGCCTACGAGGCGATCCGCGCCGGCAAGATGACCGCTACCGTCAAGCAGGACGGCGACGCCATGGGCGAGGCCAACATCCGCTTCGCGATGAACTACCTGATCAACGGCTCCTGGATGGAGGGCCTGGAGGATCGCTACACCCTGAACGAGGACGGCGTCTCCACCTACATCCCCTACGCCAAGATCACCCAGGAGAACGTGGGCTGAGTCTGAAATCTATCGGACAAAGCCAGCGCAGATTCGGTTCCGGCGATCCCTCGCCGGAACCGATTTGGAGTTTTGACCTGTTTTTTAGAGGCGGCACTGTGCCGCCGGCCGACCGTTCGCGGGCGGCAGAGCGGCGCCTCTATGGAGGCATATATACATTTTAATCACGCGAAAAGTGGTGAGGTAAAACATGTCCGAACAACAGTACCTGCTCGAGATGCTCGACATCGAAAAGCAGTTCCCCGGCGTCAAGGCGCTGGATCACGCAAAGCTGCAATTGCGTGCGGGCACGGTCCACGCGCTGATGGGCGAGAACGGCGCGGGCAAATCCACGCTGATGAAGTGCCTGTTTGGGATCTACACCCGCGACGGCGGCACGATCACCATGAACGGCCAGCCCGTGACCTTCACGAGCCCCCGCGACGCGCTGGACAACGGCGTGGCGATGGTGCACCAGGAGCTGAACCAGGTGCTCCGCCGGTCCGTCATGGAGAACATGTACCTGGGGCGCTTCCCCAAGACCCGCATCGGCACCGTCGATTCCCGGAAGATGTTCCAGGAGACCAAGGCCGTGTTCGAGAAGCTGGAGATCGACGTGGACCCCGGCGCGATCATCGGCACGCTGTCCGTCTCCAAGCGGCAGATGGTGGAGATCGCCAAGGCCGTGTCCTACAACGCGCGGATATTGGTGCTGGACGAGCCCACGTCGTCGCTGACCGAGGACGAGGTCGAGCACCTGTTCCGCATCATGAAGCGTCTGACCGCCGAGGGCGTCGGCATCATCTACATCTCCCATAAGATGGACGAGATCCTGCGCATCTCCGACGATGTCACCATCATGCGAGACGGCCAGTGGGTGGCCACCCGCCCGGCGGCGCAGCTGGACACCGACGAGATCATCCGCCTGATGGTCAACCGCGAGATGTCCAACCGCTTCCCGCCCAAGAACAACAAGGTGGGCAAGGTCCTGCTGGACGTGAAGGACCTGTCCGGCATGTACGAGCCGACCTGCCACAACGTCACCTTCCAGCTCCACGAGGGCGAGGTGCTGGGCGTGGCAGGCCTGGTGGGCTCCCGCCGCACGGAGCTTCTGAACACCCTGTTCGGCTACTTCACCAAGGGCGGCGGCGAGGTGGACATGCGCGGCAAGAAGATCGAGAACGTGACCACCGACGAGGCCCGCAACAACGGCTTCGCGCTCATCACCGAGGAGCGCCGCGCCACGGGCATCTTCGGCGAGGCCAGCATACTCTTCAATTCCATCATCGCCAACGTGAACGCCTACGGCAAGCCCCTTTTGAACAGCGGCAAGATGAACAAGGACACCGCGTGGGTCATCGACTCCATGCGCGTCAAGACCCCGTCCCAGCGCACCCACATTAAGAGCCTGTCCGGCGGCAACCAGCAGAAGGTCATCATCGGCCGCTGGCTGCTGACCCAGCCCGACGTGCTGCTGCTGGACGAGCCGACCCGAGGCATCGACGTCGGCTCCAAGTACGAGATCTACGAGCTGATCCTGGACCTGGCGTCCCAGGGCAAGGGCGTGATGATGGTCTCCTCCGAAATGCCCGAGCTGCTGGGCATTTGCGACCGGATACTGGTCATGTCCAACGGACGCCTGGCCGGCATCGTGGAGCGCGGCAAGGACTTCGGGGGCATCCCCGGGGAGCAGGAAACCATCATGGCGCTGGCCGCCAAATACGTCTAAGGGTCTGAAAGGGGTATACGATAATGAAAAAGTCTTTATCCAGCATCATCATGCTGGTCGTGCTGATCGTCGGCATCGCGCTGACGGCCTACGGCGTCACCGGCCGCGCCATCTATGACAACGCCGCGGCCATGATGGGCGTCTCCAAGAAGGACGCCATGAGCTACATCCAGGACCCCGCCTCGCTGACCGGCGTGGGCGACGTGAGCGCCATCGGCGCGGACAAGGTCAAGTCCTTTTTGAAGGGCCTGGGCCTGGACGCCTCGAAGGTGGACGCCGCGGTGGACGCCCGGGCCGCCTATGAGGCCGCCGTCGAGGGCTCCAAGGACCGCGAGAAGCTGCTGCCCTTCGCCCACGGCGTGGACGAGACCATCACCGAGGACACCTACGCCGACCTGGTGAAGGACTCCGCCCGCTTCGACCAGATGAAGAAGGACTACATCAAGTCCGAGCTGGGCCTGGAGGACGACGCGCTTTCAGCCGTCGAGGGCAATTCCGAGCTGCTGGCGCTGTACCAGGAGGGCATCCCGTCCATCCTGAACAACAGCCACATGACCAACGCCGTGCCGGTGATGTTCATCGGCATCATACTGATCGTGGCGGCGGGCGCGTACTTCCTGATCCTCTCCATGAGCCTGAAGCCCCGGGCCCGCACCCACGCGGCCAACCCGAAGGTGGAGAAGGTCACGACCTTCCTGCTGAACTACGCGCTGTTCATCATCCTGGGCCTGATCCTCATCATCGTCTCCGTCATCCGGCCCAACTTCCTCTCGATGTCGAACATACTGAACATCCTCCAGAACGCCTCCACCAAGGGCATCCTGGCCCTGGGCTGCGCGGGCCTGATCGTGCTGGCCGGTACCGACCTGTCCATCGGCCGCGTGCTGGGCCTGTCCGCCGCGGTGACGGCGTCCCTGGTCCAGTCCACCACCTACGTGGCCCGCATGTTCCCGACCATCGTGAAGCCCATGTCCGGCATCATGCTCATCATCCCGCTGTTCGCGTCCATCGCGGTGGCCGTGCTGTTCTGCATGATCAACGGCTTCGGCGTGGCGAAGCTGCACCTGCACGCCTTCATCGTCACCCTGGGCACCCAGCTGATCGCCTACGGCGCGAACTGCCTGTACATCGAGTCCCAGCCCTCCGGCACCGCTCAGGCGCTGTCCACCTTTGACCAGGGCTTCCTGAACGTGGCCGCGGGCGCGTTCAACATCGGCTCCATCCGCGTGCCGGTGGTGGTCATCTACTTCGCCATACTGGCCGTGGTCGTCTGGGTCATCTGGAACAAGACCACGCTGGGCAAGAACATGTTCGCCGTGGGCGGCAACACCGAGGCCGCCGCGGTCTCCGGCGTCAACGTGGCAAAGACCATCATGCTGGTCTACCTGCTGGCCGGCGTGCTCTACGGCATCTCCTCCTTCCTGGAGGCGGCGCGCATCACCTCCGTCGGCGCGAACACCGGCCTCAACTACGAGACCGACGCCATCAGCGCGGTCGTGGTCGGCGGCGTGTCCTTCTCCGGCGGCGTCGGCACCATCCAGGGCGTCGTCATCGGCGCGATCATCCTGCAGGCCATCGTGTACGCCCTGCAGTTCCTGGGCGTCAACCCCTACATCCAGTACATCATCCGCGGTCTCATCATCATACTGGCCGTGTCCATCGACGTGCGCAAGTACATCGTGAAGAAGTGATATGGGCGCGAACGACATGGGACCCAAGCGGCCGCAGCGCTACAAGCTGTATGACCGCATCGCCGGCAGGGTGTCCGTCGGCACCATGAACGTCATCATCGTCGCGACGGTGATCCTCATCGTCGCGGCGCTGGCGATCGGCATCGCCACGGGCACGCCTGTGCAATAGGCACGTCACAGGAGTATCGACAAAAAGGAGGACGATCGAACATGGGCATCAACGAGATCCGCGCCGCCATCGAGAACGGCAGGGCGCGGCTGGGCGTCGAATTCGGCTCCACCCGCATCAAGGGCGTGCTGATCGACGAGGCCGGGACCCCCATCGCGCAGGGCGCGCACGATTGGGAGAACCAACTGGTGAACAACATCTGGACCTACGATCTGAAGGACGTCATCGCGGGCCTCCAGGACTGCTACGCCGACCTCTTGAAGGACGTGCAGGCGAAGTACGGCTGCGGCATCAAGCGGCTCCAGGCCATCGGCATCTCCGCCATGATGCACGGCTACATCGTGTTCAACGATAAAAACGAGCTGCTGGTGCCCTTCCGCACCTGGCGCAACACCATCACCGGCGAGGCGGCGGCGGCGCTGACGGAGCTGTTCGGCTTCAACATCCCCCAGCGCTGGTCCATCGCCCACCTGTACCAGGCGATCCTGAACGGCGAGCCCCACGTGCCCGACATCCGCTTCATGACCACTCTCGAGGGCTACGTCCACTGGATGCTGACCGGCGAGAAGGTGCTGGGCGTGGGCGAAGGCTCCGGCATGTTCCCCATCGACAGCGCCACCAACGACTTCAACGCCGGGATGGTGGAGAAGTTCGATAAGCTCGTGGCGGACAAGGGCTTCCCCTGGAAGCTGCGCGAGATCCTGCCGCGGGTGCTGGTCGCGGGCCAGGAGGCCGGCAGGCTGACCGCCGAGGGCGCGAAGCTGCTGGACGTGTCCGGGGCGCTGGAGGCCGGCATCCCGCTGTGCCCGCCCGAGGGCGACGCGCAGACCGGCATGGTGGCCACCAACTCCGTCAGGCAGCGCACCGGCAACGTGTCCGCGGGCACGTCCATCTTCGCCATGATCGTGCTGGAGAAGGCGCTTAGCAAGCTGCGCCCGGAGCTCGAGAACATCACCACCCCCTCCGGCGCGCAGGTGGCGATGGTGCACTGCAACAACTGCACCAGCGACCTGAACGCCTGGGTGAAGCTGTTCGGCGAGTTCGCCGAGGCCGCGGGCGTGAAGCTCGACCCCAACGTGCTCTACGGCACGCTGTACCGCAAGGCGATGGAGGCCGATCCCGACCTGGGCGACCTGCTGTCCTACAACTACTACTCCGGCGAGCACAACACCGGCTTCACCGAGGGCCGTCCGCTGTTCGTGCGCACGCCCGACAGCCGCTTCACGCTGGCGAACTTCATGCGGGCGCACCTGAACGCCGCGTTCGCCACCCTCAAGATCGGCATGGACATCCTGATCGAGGAGGAGGGCGCGCTGGTGGATCGCATCATGGGCCACGGCGGCATCTTCAAGACCAAGGGCGTGGCCCAGCCCATCATGGCCGCCGCGCTGAACGCCCCGGTCTCCGTCATGGAGACGGCGGGCGAGGGCGGCGCGTGGGGCATCGCCCTGCTGGCCGCGTATATGGTGGACAGGAAGGGCGAGAGCCTGGAGGACTACCTGGACGAGCGCATCTTCGCGGGCATGCCCTGCGAGACCGTCGCGCCCGACCCGGAGGACGCCAAGGCCTTCAACGCCTATCTGGCCCGGTTCAAGGCCGGCCTGCCCATCGAGCGGGCCGCCGTGGAGAGCATCAAGCTGTGACGATAAGACGAGGGACCGCCGACCGCGGTCCCTCGTTTCATGTCTTAAGAAGCATCTCGTCCAGTATCCTCGCCGCCCGATACGCCAGCTCCGGGCAGGGGCGCTTCTTGTAGTATTCGGCGGTGCGTTCCTCGGGGACGCCGCCGGGCGCGGTCTCGACGCCGCGCAGCAGCTCCCGGCAGATGTAGGAGCCGTTCTCCTCCTTGAATCGGCGGGCGAAGTCCTGTACGAGCGCATAGTGGTCCCGCTTGGCGGCGTAGTCCTTCGGGTCGGCGTAGCCCCGGGCGAGGCCCAGCACCAGCGCCGCGCCGCTGACGGTGCCGCAGACCTCCCGAAGCCGCGCCAGCCCGCCGCCGAAGGACGAGGCCATACGGGCGGAGGCGTCCATGTCCAGCCCCGTCACGTCGCAAAACGCGCAGGCCACCGCCTGGGCGCAGTTGTAGCCCGCGAGGAACAGCTCCCGGGCGCGTTCGGCATGGTCATTCATCTTCATCCCTCCCTGTATGGGACTATTATACCACCGTCCGGGCGGGTTGTCACGGGTCGATTTGTGAATTAGTTAAATAAAACTAATTGTTCTTTTGTACGCTTTTTCCACATTTGAATGTAAATTATAACAATATTGATTGCAAAATCATCCCGGTCGTGATAAACTGGAAAGGAAGGGCATGTTGGTTATCAACCGTGTCTGCATTTTCATGATCGACATGAAAACACAAGGAGGTTAGGAGTATGCAATATTCCCGCGAAGTTGAGGAAATGGTCTGCGTCGCCAAGGGCCCGAACCACGGCCCGGCGCCCATTCCCGAGGAGGGCAAATGGATACAGGCCAAGGAGATCAAGGACATCTCCGGCTACACCCACGGTGTCGGCTGGTGCGCTCCGCAGCAGGGCGCCTGCAAGCTGAGCCTGAACGTGAAGGACGGCGTCATCGAGGAGGCGCTGGTGGAGACCATCGGCTGTTCCGGCATGACCCACTCCGCCGCCATGGCCGCCGAGATCCTGCCCGGCAAGACCATCCTTGAGGCGCTGAACACCGACCTGGTGTGCGACGCCATCAACACCGCCATGCGCGAGCTGTTCTTGCAGATCGTCTATGGCCGCACCCAGTCCGCCTTCTCCGACGACGGTCTGCGCATCGGCGCGGGTCTCGAGGACCTGGGCAAGGGCCTGCGGTCCATGGTCGGCACCATGTACGGCACCAAGGCCAAGGGCGTGCGCTTCCTGGAGATGACCGAGGGCTACGTGCTGAAGATCGCCCTGGACAAGGACGACCAGGTCTGCGGCTACCAGTTCCTTTCCCTGGGCAAGATGATGGACGCCATCAAGAAGGGCGTCTCCCCGAACGAAGCCTATGAGAAGAACATCGGCACCTACGGTCGTTTCAAGGCCGAGGACGGCGCGGTCAAGTGGATCGACCCGCGCAAAGAGTAAGCAGGAGGTGCGCAAGAATGGCTCTGTTTGAGAATTATGAAGGTCGTATGCCCCAGATCCAGCCCGTTCTGGACAAATATGGATTCAAGGACTTCGAGGAAGTAAAGGCTTTTAACAATTCCAAGGGCGTGGACGCCTACGGCATCGTCGAGAGCACGCAGCCCATCTGCTTCGAGAACGCGAAGTGGGCCTATGAGCTGGGCGCGGCCATCGCCATGAAGGAGGGCGTCAAGTCCGCCGCCGAGGCCGCCCGCTGCATCGGCGTGGGCCTGCAGGCCTTCTGCATCCCCGGCTCCGTCGCGGACCAGCGCCAGGTCGGCATCGGCCACGGCAACCTGGGCGCGCG